>JAKCCP010000314.1 GCA_021841985.1 Pseudomonadota bacterium
CACCTGATGTTCGGGGTGCTCAGCTTCACCGCGCTGCAACTGCTGCGCCTGGTGACGTAACGGCCCGCCTGCCGGCGCCGCCCCGCTTGCCCCTGCCCCCAGGGGCGAGCCCGCCACCGGCTGGCCCGAACGGGCGGAAAACCCGCCGCAGCCCGCGGCCGACGCCGGAAACCGGGGGAAATGGCCGGAATTCTGCCCAGGGTTGTCACCGCCGAAGGAAATTCCCGCACCAACGCCGCGGTGTTTTGCAAGCAGCTCCTCAATGTGAAGAATAAGCCAGAGTTCGAAGCAAGGGTCTGAATATGCCACGCCGACCTTAGCTGATCGACAACGCTCTATTGCCTCTTTGTATTTTGGATGGTCGTCCCGATCAAATACCGCCCAGATTTCATCATTTTCTTCGTATGAGTCGAGCTTCCGTTTTTTCCTTTTTGCCCGATGGGCCGCGCATTTGGCAACCGTCAATGGAACGCCTACTCCGCTGACTATTTCAACCTCGATCAAAGCCTTTGAGAAGGGTTGGCGCAGCGCTTTCAGATAGGCCGGTTCGGTATTCCTGCCTTCGCAGAAAACAATAAAGCGCTTCTTCGGCTCGGATCGTGCCGGATGACGCCTCAGATCTTGAACAGGGCGGCGTGCCATATGTCAGTCGGCTGACAGTAACTCGGAGACCGAGCCGGAAAATGGCACCGCGCCGTAGCGCCCCTGAAGATACCCGCGCTCGATATTGTCCCCTTTACGGGTACGGATATCGGTCAACGGATAAAGATGCGTTGCCCCTTCCTCGTCCTTTTCGGTGAACCAAACCTGGTCTCGGCGTAAAAATGGCGACCTCAGAAGGTTGGTGTCATGCGTCGTCGCGATAAGCTGGGCGCCCTTCGGATTGATGGAGGGGGAGGAAAACAGCGCAATCAAGGCCTCAGCGGCTTGCGTGTGCAGGCTTGCGTTGAGTTCATCGCACACCACGACCGACCCAACGTCCAGCGCCGGAAAAATCTGTTCGAGCAAAACCAACAATCGCCGTGTGCCGTCACTCTCGCGCCGCAAATTAAAGTATTTTAACTTACCATCCACTCCACGATGAGCAAGCTCAAGGTAAGCAATTTCCATCGACGATGCCATTGATTCTATATTAATATCTTGATTTGTCGCCTTCTTAATCTGATTTGTCATTTTTTTAATAAAGGATAGAAACTCATTCGCAAATTCCTGACTTTCCTTCGAACGTTCCATTGTTCGCACGCGATGTCCGACAACGCCGGTTTTTATTTTAGAAAGAAAATTGACAGTTCTGCGATCCAGGCTGCCTTTTGATAAATATTTCGCAATATTGAAGTCGGAAACGGAAATTTCTGTATCTACGTCGATATTTCGAAAAAAACCGCTTATGTTAGAAAGCGTCTCGTGGCTATTTTGGGCCGCCGCAGACAAAAAAAGGCTGTTGGGCCGGGTCAGTTCCGAGATAATCTTATTTTGTCCCCTGAGACCTCTGCCGAAAACAAAATTCATGTTTTCGCGCTCAAAAAGCATCTGACGCCTCTCATTGGGATAGGCATAAAGCCTTTCGCCAACAAACGCCTCGTCGGAAGCTTCTACCTCATAACGATATCTTACACCTTCAACCACGAAATCGACGTCGAAACCCGATGACGTCTTTGCGCTCTCGGGATTAAGGCGGAAAAACGGGCGCGGCACTCGACCTCCGGGTTCGCCTCGGCTATGCGAATTCAGGATTAAAAAATTCATCCATTCGAGTGCCGAGACGAGATTGCTTTTCCCCGCCGCGTTCGCTCCATAAATGATCGCCGCTGGCAAAACTCGGCCTCCCGGAGCCGCGCCACATTCGATCAAGCCCGTTTTGACATCATCGAGCGATGACGGAATCAGGGAGATTTCCTGTCTGTCCTTTATCGAGCGAAAATTTTGAACGCCGAATCGGAGTAACATCGGACCTTCTCAATCGCTATATCACCACACTTTAGAGCGGAAATTTGTCAAAATTTTGTAAATCTCCGATCTGAATGGCAGCTACACGCTATCAGCCTAGCAATTCATTGTCCAATGGTCCCTGGCGGACAGAACCGGCAACGGTCGGCGCCCCTCTCTACCTCGTGGCGCATCCCGACTCGGCCCGTCCGTCTTCATCACTCCCCCAAGTCGCGAGATCCCTCCCCCCACGACCACTTTGCTTCCAGGCCAGGGCGCGATAATCGGGGGGCGAGATGTCCGCTGGAAATTCCTCGCTCGCGCGGCTTGCCGTCAATGTCGCGCTCGACGGCGCGCTCGGGGCGGGCGCGGTGCCGCTGGCCTTCTGGCTGGCCGCCCCCGGCGCCGCGCCGGCGCCGCTCTTCGCCGTGAGCGCCGGTGCCGTCTGCCTGCTCGCCGGCGGCGTGCCGTTTGGCCTGGCAACGCAATACTGGCGCTTCGCTGGACTGCACGATCTGCTCGCGGTGGCCGGCGGCGGCCTCGCCGGGGCGACGCTCTTTGCTCTGCTTTTCGTTTCCGTTGGCATCGACTGGCCGAGCCCGAGCTTTCCCGCCATCCACGCCCTGACGCTGCTGCTGCTGCTGGCTTCGGCCCGCATCGCCTATCGCCTTTGGCACGACCGGCGCCATGGCCGCGCGGCGGGGCGGCAGGCGGTCGCGGTGCTGCTGGTCGGCGATGGCGAGGGGGCCGATTTGTTTCTTCGGGCGCTGGCGCTCGCCCGCGCCGCGCCCTATCGCGTCATCGGTCTCCTTTCGCACGCGCCGCGCCAGGTCGGCCGGCGCATTCAGGGCCAACTCATCCTTGGCACCATCGCCGCCGCCGACGCCGTGCTGGCGCACCTGCAAGACACGGAAAATCCGCCGCGTTTCCTCGTCGTCACCGCCGATCTGCCGGGGGCAACGCTCGGCCGGTTGCTCGAACTCGCCGATCGCTTCGGCCTCGCCGTGCGCCGCGCCCCCGACCCGACGCGCCTCGCCGCCGCCGCCAGGCCGGACGCGGACGGGGCGATCGACCTCCGCCCGATCGCCATCGAGGATATTCTCAACCGCCCGCAGGTGCCGCTCGACCGCGACGGCATGGCCCGCCTGATCGCCGGCAAGCGGGTGCTGATCACCGGCGCCGGCGGCAGCATCGGTGCCGAACTCGCCCGTCAGGTCGCGGGCTTCGGCCCCGGCGAGCTGGCGCTGCTCGATAATGGCGAATACGCGCTCTGGCGGATCGATCTCGAACTCGCCGAGCGCCATCCCGCCTTGCCCTGGCGGAGCCTGATCGCCGATGTGCGCGACGCCGCGCGGCTCCGTGCGGTGTTCGAGGCCTTCCGCCCCGAACTCGTCTTTCACGCCGCCGCTTTGAAACACGTCCCCATCGTCGAGGCCAATCCGCTCGAAGGCCTGCTCACCAACGCCGTCGGCACCCGCCATGTCGCGGATGCCGCGCGCGCGGCGGGGGTGCAAGCGATGGTGCTGATCTCGACCGACAAGGCGGTCAACCCCGCAAGCGTCATGGGCGCCTCGAAGCGGCTGGCGGAAATGTATTGCCAGGCGCTCGACATGACAACGCGCGAGGGCAGGGGGGGGCTGCGCTGCATCACTGTGCGTTTCGGCAACGTGCTGGGCAGCACTGGCTCGGTGGTGCCACTGTTTCAGCGCCAGCTCGCCGCCGGCGGGCCGCTTACCGTGACCCACCCCGACATGCGGCGCTATTTCATGACGGTGCGCGAGGCGGTGGGCCTCGTGCTCCAGGCGAGCGTTGTCGGCACCACTGCCGCCGACCTTGCCGAGCAGGCGCGCGGGGGGATATTCGTGCTCGACATGGGCGAGCCGGTCAAAATCGTCGATCTCGCCCGCCAGATGATCCGCTTAGCCGGGCTCAAACCGGAGGAGGATATCGCGATCCGCTTCACCGGGCTGCGGCCTGGCGAGAAATTGTTCGAGGAATTGTTTCACGGCAAGGAACCCCCCGAGGCCACGCGCTATCCAGGGTTATTAATGGCCGCCCCGCGCACCGCCGATGCCGCGATCATCGGTCGCGCGCTTGACGAGCTGGCCCTCGCCTGCCAGCGCGGCCAGGAAGACGCGGCGCGCGCCTTGCTCGCGCGGCTGGTGCCGGAATTCGCCCATAACGCCACCGGCGCTGTGCGCGCCTGAGCCGGAGACCGCTATGACCGACGCGCCCATCGCCTTTCTCGACCTCAAGGCGCAGCAGCGCCGTCTTGGTTCCGGCTTGCGTGCGCGCATCGAGGCCGTGCTGGCGCATGGCCAGTTCATTCTCGGCCCCGAGGTCGCCGAGCTTGAG
>JAKCCP010000068.1 GCA_021841985.1 Pseudomonadota bacterium
TCAAGAACAATTCGCTCTTCCGGCAATGGACCGATGCCGGCGGCATTCTCGATTACATGGAATTCGCCAAAACCTATATCGCGCACTGCGAGGACAAATACGGCGAGGCGGCGGTCGAGCGCGTGCTCGACGCCGCGCATGCGCTGATGACCCAGGGGGTGAGCCGCTATCCGCGCCGGCGCGGCTTCGACCTCGCCGACGAGGCGCGGCGCGAGGCCGAGCGGCGGGAGGAGGAGGCGCGTACCTTCAACGATCTCTGGCGCACGCTGCCCGAAGGCAAGACGTCGCGCGTGCTCCATCCCGAATTGGCCGAGCGCCAGCGCCTGCTCGGCCTGCCCGAAGAAAACATACTCTATTTCCTGGAAAAGAAAGCGCCGCTCCTAAAACCCTGGCAGCGCGAGATCCTTCGCATCGTCCGCCACGTCGCGCAGTATTTCTATCCCCAGAAACAGACCAAGATGATGAATGAGGGCTGCGCCACCTTCGTCCATTATCACATCATGAACCGCCTCCATGAACAGGGCGTGCTCGATGACGGCGGCATGCTGGAATTCCTCCACTCCCACACCAGTGTCGTCTTTCAGCCCGATTTCGATGATCCGCGCTTTTCCGGCCTCAACCCTTACGCCCTCGGCTTCGCGATGATGCAGGATATCGCCCGCATCACCAGGGCGCCGACCGAGGAGGACCGGCTCTGGTTCCCCGATATCGCCGGCAATGGCGATCCGCATGCGACGCTCCGCGAGGCCTGGATTGCTTATCGCGACGAGAGCTTCGTCCGCCAGTTCCTGAGCCCGGCCTTGATCCGCAAGATGAAGCTCTTCTCGGTCCACGACGACAGCCGCTCCGACCTCGTCGTCGAGGCCATCCATGACGAGCGCGGCTACCGCGCGGTGCGCGCGGCACTCGCCGATTCCTTCGACGTCGTCAAGCACGAGCCGGAGATCGAGATCGTCGATGTCGATCTCGATGGCGACCGGCGCCTGCTTTTGCAAAACCGCGTGCATCACGGGATCATGCTGGAGCGCGAGGACGCCGAGCGTGTCCTCGATCACCTGGCTTTCCTTTGGGGGTATGAGGTGCGTCTGGTCGAGATCGATGCCATGAGCGAGAAAGTGCTCCGCAGCTTCGACGCCGGCCCGCCCGATCCGCCGGGGTGACGCGCGAAAAGAACGGCGACGGTTTCCTTCGCCCCGGCCATGCGCTAGCATCGGGACAAATCCAAGCTGGGGAAGGATAACGATCATGACCGAGGCCTGCATCGTCGGCTGGGCGCATTCGCCGTTCGGCAAACTGGAGGAAAGCGACGTCGAGGGCCTGTTCGCCCGCGTCGCAGGCGCAGCGATCGCCGATGCCGGAATCGCGCCCGGCGAGATCGACGCGGTGTTCGTCGGCCTCTTCAATAACGGCTTCTCGGCCCAGGATTTTCCGTCATCCCTGGTGTTCCAGGCGGTGCCCGAGCTTCGTTTCAAGCCGGCGACGCGCTATGAAAACGCCTGCGCCACCGGGTCTGCCGCGGTGCATGGCGCGCGGGATTTCCTGGCCTCCGGCCGCGGCCGTTTCGCGCTCGTCGTCGGCGCCGAGAAAATGACCGCGACCCCCGGCCCCGAGGTCGGCGATATCCTGCTCAAGGCCAGCTATCGCAAGGAGGAGGCGGAGATCCCGGCCGGTTTCGCCGGCGTCTTCGGGCGCATCGCCGAGCGCTATTTCCAGCGTTTCGGCGACCAGTCCGATGCGCTGGCCACGATCGCCGCGAAAAACCACAAGAACGGCGTCGATAACCCCTTCGCCCAGATGCGCCGCGATCTCGGTTTTGATTTCTGCCGCGCGGTGAGCGAGAAAAACCCCTATGTCGCGCCGCCGCTCAAGCGCACCGATTGCTCGCTGGTCTCCGATGGCGCCGCCGCGCTGGTGCTGACCGACGAGGAGACCGCGCGCGCCATGGCCAAGGCGGTGCGGTTTCGCGCCACCGCCCAGGTCAATGATTTCCTGCCGCTGTCGCGCCGCGATATCGTTTTGTTCGAGGGCGCGGCGCTCGCCTGGCGGCAGGCGCTGGCGCAAGCGGGGATCGCTGTGTGGGATCTCTCCTTCGTCGAAACCCATGACTGCTTCACCATCGCGGAGTTGATCGAATACGAGGCGATGGGCCTCGCCGCCCCTGGCCAGGGCGCCCGCATCGCGCTCGAGGGCGTGACCGCGGCGGAGGGAAGGCTGCCGGTGAACCGCTCCGGCGGGCTCAAGGCCAAGGGCCACCCGATCGGCGCGACCGGGGTTTCCATGCACGCGCTGGCGGCGATGCAGATCACCGGCTCGGCCGGGGCGATGCAGTTGCCGCGCGCCGATCTCGGCGCGGTGTTCAACATGGGCGGGGCGGCGGTCGCGAATTACGTCTCGATTCTCGAGCCGCTGAAATAAGGTAAAGAAACCCTCCGGCCGGGGCTTTTGCCGGGCCCCGGCCGGAGGATGGTCCTGGGCGACGGGTGGCGCCCGCTATGGACCCGATTTGCCAATCATGCCTGATTTGGCAATCATGTATGCGGCGTCAGTGGTTATGGGGCGCGGGTGGCAGGAGAATCTGGCTCTTGCTGGATTGCCGCGAGACCCAGGCGAGCGCCACCGAAAAAATCGCCGCTCCCGCAATGACAAGAATGAGATACAGCGCTTCTCCGCTGGTCATGGATCGCCTCCCTGTTGGCCGTCACACGCCGCCATTGGAGCGGCGGCGGGCGGGGCTCGCCTTGATCCAGATCAATCACGACGGTGTCTACTCGTTACGCAAAAGCGGCCCGGGCCGGCTGCCAAGCGTCGCCGCGAGCGTGCCGGCGCCAAACAGCAGGATCAACGCCACCGCCCCGAACAGCGGCCAGAGCAGCGGTCCTGGCAGAAACACCCAATCGACATCGAGAATGAAGCGCAGCACGCCATAGCTCGCGCCGGTGCCGATGAGGGCCGCGATGGCGCCGGCGGCGAGGCCGAGGCTTCCGAATTCGGCGAGCCAGGCGATCAGGATCTGCGCCCGGCTGGCGCCCAGCGTCTTGAGGATCACCGCCTCCCGCCGCCGCCGCTGCTGCCCGGCCGCGACCGTGCCGGCGAGCACCAGGGCGCCGGCGATCAGCGTCAGCGAACCGGTCGCGAGCAGGGCGGCATCGATCCGCGAGAGCAGGGCGGCGACGCTCCGCAGCACCTCGGCGAGCGGGATGCCGGTGACATTGGGCAGCGCGTCGGTCACCGCGCGCAACAGCCGCCCCTCGCTCTCAGGGGCTGCGTGCAGGGCGGCGATGAAGCTGTGCGGCGCCTGGGCGAGGAGGCCGGGGCTCGCCACCATCACGAAATTGAGGTCGAGCGAGGACCAGTCGATGGCGCGAAGGCTGGCGATGCGGAAATCGATCCGCCGGCCGAGCACGCTCAGCGTCAGCGTATCGCCGAGATGGAGGCCGAGCCCGGCCGCGATCTCGGCATCGAGGGAAATGAGCGGCGGCCCATGATAATCCGCCGGCCACCATTGCCCGGCGACCAGTCTGGTCCGCGCCGGCGGCGCCGCGGCATAGGTGAGACCGCGATCGCCGCGCAACACCCAGGCGACATCCGGCCGCGGCCTGACCGCCGCCACCGGGACGCCGGCGATCGCGACGATGCGGGCGCGGAGATTGGGCACTTCTTCCACCGTGCCGGAAGATGCCTCGGCCTGGATGATGGCATGGAAGCGGGCGCGCTGGTCGGGCTGGATGTCGATGAAAAAGAGCGAGGGGGCGCGCGACGGCATTTCGGCGGTGATCTCGCGCCCGAGATTGGCGGCGATCAGCGCGACCGTCGCCAGTGTCGCGAGGCCGAGCCCGAGCGAGAGCAGAATGACCGGGCTCGCGGCGCCAGGGCGATGGAGATTGGCGAGGCCGAGGCGCAGCGCCGGCGAGGCGGCCAACCGCCCGAGCCGCGCTCCGCGCATGAGCGCGAACGCCCCGGCGCGGAGCAGCAGGAATGCCCCCGGCACGGCGAGACAGAACCAGATCGCGAGCCGCCGGTCGGGGGTCGTGGCCAGCGTGAGCCCGGCGAGCGCGAGCGCGAGCCCGCCGGTCGCCGCGGCGACCCGCATCCCCGGCCAGGCGGCGGCCGGCAGCACCGCGTCGCGAAACAGCGCGGCCCCCGGGATCCGGAGTGCGCGCGCCAGCGGCCAGAGCGCGAACGCCGCCGCGGTCAGCGCCCCGTAAAGCCCGGCGAGCGCGAGCGGGCCGAACCGGACCCCGCCTTGCGGCGCAACCCCTAACCCTCCCCGCACGATCCCGG
>JAKCCP010000374.1 GCA_021841985.1 Pseudomonadota bacterium
GACCGCGCATACCGATATCGTTCGCGACGGCTTCCTCGCCCGCCTGCCGCCGCGCTGGCAGCCCTATCTCCTGCTCGCGCGGCTCGACCGGCCGATCGGCGCCTGGCTTTTGTTTCTCCCCGGCCTCTGGAGCATCCTGCTCGCGCGGCCGGGCGCCAAGCGCGCGCTCTGGCTGATCGCCCTGTTTGCCGCGGGCAGCGTTCTGATGCGCGCCGCCGGCTGCACCGTCAACGACATGTGGGACCGCGATCTCGACCGCCAGGTGGCGCGCACCAGTGGCCGCCCGCTCGCCGCGGGCGCCCTCGGGCTCGGCGAGGCGGCGGTTTTTCTCGCCGTCCTGCTCGCGCTCTCGCTGGTCATCCTCCTGCAATTGCCGCCGCTCGCGCAAGCGCTCGGGGTGGGCTCCTTGGCGCTGGTCGCGACCTACCCGCTCGCCAAGCGCGTCACCTGGTGGCCGCAGGTGATGCTCGGCGCCACCTTCGGCTGGGGCGCGCCGCTCGGCTACGCCGCCGCGACCGGGCGCCTCACCCCCGCCGCCGGCGTGCTCTATCTCGGGGCGATCCTCTGGATCCTCGGGTACGACACCGTTTACGCCCACCAGGACCGCGAGGACGACGCCCTCGTCGGCGTGAAATCGACGGCGCGGCTGTTCGGCGGGCGGACGCGGCCGTTTCTCGCCGTCTGCTACGCGCTCGCGCTGCTCGCCCTCCTCGCCGCAGGACGCCTGGCCGGGCTCGGGGGTGGGTTTTTCGTCGCCCTCGCCGTGCCGGCGGCCCTTCTCGCCAGGCAGGTGATCGCGCTCGACATCGACGACCCGGCGCTTTGTCTCCGCCTCTTCAAGGCCAACCGCGAGGCCGGCCTCGCCATCGCGCTCGCCATCGCGCTCGGCGGCTATGGAGTTTGAAAGAAAGAGGTTCTTTCTTGAAAGAAAGAACCAAAGCCCTTTTATCCTGAGGGAGGAATGACCGTTTTGGACGAACCAAACGCCTGCAAGCCGGCAACCGCGCCGACGCCGGCCGATGGTCTCGACGCGCTGTCGGAGGCGCCCTGGCGGCGGTTTCATACCATCGCTGTGCTGCTGTTCGGGGTCGGCTGGGCGATGGATGCGTTCGAGGTGACATTGGTCGGCAATGTCATGGGCGCGCTCGGGGCGCGGTTTCACCTCGGCGCGCAGGCGATGTCGGTGCTGCTCGCGGCGTGGTTTTTCGGGCTGATGCTGGGCGCCGCCTGGTTCGGCCGGCTTTCCGACCGCCATGGAAGGCGGCGGGTGTTTCTCGCCAGCCTCACGCTTTACGGCCTCGCGACCCTGGCCGCCGCGTTCGCGCCCAATCTCGCCGCCCTGCTTGTGCTCCGCGCTCTCGCCGGGGTCGGGGTCGGCGCCGAATACGCGGCGATCAACGCCGCGATCACCGAATTGGTGCCGCGCCGCGCGCGCGGGCGGGCGGCGGCGATCGTGCTCAATTTCTGGCCGCTCGGCAGCCTGCTCGCCGCCCTCCTCGCCTGGCCGCTGCTCGCCGCGCTCCCGCCCGATCTCGGCTGGCGGGTGGTGTTCGCGACGGGCGGGCTGATCGCGCTGTCCACCGCCTGGCTGCGGCGCTATCTGCCCGAGAGCCCGCGCTGGCTGCTGGCGCAGGGACGGGGCGCGGAAGCCGCCGCCATCCTCGCCCGGGTGACCGGCGGCGCGCCGGCGGCGCTGGCGCCGCTCGCCGCTCCGGCCGCGAAAGCCTCGCTGATCGCGCTGCTGCGCCACGCGCCGGGGCGGCTCGCGCTCGGCGCCGCGCTCGATTTCGCCGAGGCCGCCGGGTATTATGGCCTGTTCGCGTTCCTTCCCCTGGTGGTGCTGCCCGCTTTGCATCTCGCGCCCCATGCCCTGCCGCTCTTTTATCTCGCCGGCAGTCTCGGCGCGCTGATCGGCGGGCTTGCCGCGGCGCTGGCGCTCGATCGGTTCGGCCGTTTCGCGAGCGTGAGTTTTTTCTATGGCGCGACGGCGCTCGCCACCATCGCGCTGGCTTTCGTGACCGGCTTTGGCGCCGGCGCCATCATGGCGGGTTTCGCGCTGACCAATCTGCTCGCGACCGCAAGCTGGATCGCCGCCTATCCGACGTTTTCCGAACTTTTCCCGACCCATTTGCGCGCGACCGGCATCGGCGCCAGCGTCGCCGTCGGGCGTATCGGGGCGATGATCGCGCCGTTCCTGGTCGCCGCCCTCGGCGCGCGGAGCATGGCCGCGGCGCTGTTTCTGCTCGCCGGATTCTGGCTGCTCGGGGCGCTGGCGATGGTGGTCTGGCGGGTCGCCGGCGGGATCGAGGGAAGCGGGATGGCACTCGAGCGGATCGCGCCGGTGGCGGCGGCTTCCGGTGCCTGACGGCGGACAAAGAGACATTACCGCGCCGCCGACGGTGCCGCTGCTCGTCGCCGAGGGGCCGGTTCTGGTCTTCGGCGGCTGCTACAGTAATCTCCAGGCGACCGAGGCGCTGCTCGCCGAGGCGGCCCGGCTTGGCATTCCGCCTTCGCGCATGATCTGCACCGGCGATGTCGTCGCTTATGGCGCCGATCCGGCGCCGGTGATCGCTCTCATCCGCGCCGCCGGGATCAGAACGGTGATGGGCAATTGCGAGGAACAACTCGCCGCCGGCGCCGAGGATTGCGGCTGCGGCTTCGCCCCGGGATCGAGCTGCGAGCGGCTTTCGGCGGCCTGGTTCACCTATGCCAGCGCCCGTGTCGATCACGCGGCGCGGCGCTGGATGGCGGAATTGCCGCGCCGGCTCGATCTCCTCATCGGCGGGCGGCGCCTCGCCGTCGTCCATGGCGCGCCGAGCCGGATCAACCGCTTCGTCTTCGCCTCCCACCCCGCGGCCGAGCTTGCCGGCGAAATTGCCGAAACCGGCACCGCGGGCGTGATCGGCGGCCATTGCGGCCTGCCCTTCACCCGCGTCCTCGGCGACCGGCTCTGGCACAATGCCGGGGTGATCGGCCTGCCCGCCAATGACGCAACACCGCGCGGCTGGTTCAGCCTGCTGATCCCCGCAAAAGACGGGCCAGGGGGCGGCGGACTCGACATCCGCCATCTGCCGCTCACCTATGATCACCGCGCGGCGGCGGCGGCGATGCGGCGCGCCGGGCTGCCCGAGGATTACGCCGAGACGCTGGAGAGCGGCATCTGGCCGAATTTCGACATCCTGCCCGCCGCCGAGCAGGCGATGAGTGGCACAAGTCTCGCGCCCCCCGTGACAAGGTGGCGAAAGAACGCAGCCCCCGCGCCCGCCGCCCGCCCGGCTTTCGCCGACCCGGCGCGGACCGCCAACGGCGAGCCCCACGCGACGGTTGCGCTCACCGGCCTCGAAACCCTGTGGTTCAATACCGGGACGCTGTGCAACATCGCCTGCGCCGATTGCTATATCGAAAGCAGCCCGCGCAATGACCGGCTGCTTTATCTCGCCCGCGCCGATTTCGACCGGTTTCTCGACGAGGCGGCGACCCGCCACCCCGAACTCGCCGAGATCGGCTTCACCGGCGGTGAGCCGTTTTTGAACCCGGAGACGCCGGCGATGATCGCGGAGGCGCTCGCGCGCGGCTATCGCGCGCTCGTGCTGACCAACGCCATGCGCCCGATGCAGCGCCATCTCGCGCGGCTCCGCCGGCTTGCCGCGGCGCATGGCGCGCGGCTCGCGATCCGGGTGTCGCTCGACCATTACACCCGGGAGGGGCATGAGCGCTTGCGTGGCGCCGGGAGTTTCGCGCCGAGCCTCGCCGGTCTCCGCGCGCTCGCCGGGAGTGGCGCCTCGCTCTCGATCGCGGCCAGGCGGCCGCCCGAGGTCGAGGAGGCGGGCCTGCGCGCCGGCTTCGCCGCTTTGTTCGCGGAACTCGGCTTGGCACTCGATGCCTTCGATCCCGCGCGGCTGGTGTTGTTTCCCGAACTCGCGAACCAGCCCGACCCGCCGGAGGTGAGCGCGACCTGCTGGCGGACGCTCGCCCGGCGCGGGCGGCGGGTGATGTGCGAGACCTCGCGGATGGTCATCCATCGCCGGGGTGAGGCGGCGCCGCGTGTCGTTGCCTGCACCTTGCAGCCCTATGCGCCGGGTTTCGATCTCGGCGCCGATCTCCTGGCCGCGGCACGGCCGGTGACCCTCGACCACCCCTATTGCGCGCGGTTTTGCGTCTTCGGCGCCGCTTCCTGCACGGCAATGGCGGGCCGCGACCGACGATGACGAGCACTATGTCTACGCCATAGCCCTATGAGTCCTGTGATTTCCAGGATCGCATATAGCACAGGAT
>JAKCCP010000148.1 GCA_021841985.1 Pseudomonadota bacterium
AGGCGGAGCAGTTTCGCGCCGTTTTCACCGCCCAAGCCGCCGGCGATATCGCCGCCGCCGACCGCCTGCTGGCCGCGCTCGCCGTGGATGATGGCAGCCGCGACGCGCTAGAGCGGTCATCCCTCCGCGCCGATCTCCGCGGCTATGTTTTCGCCAGCCGCTATCTCCGCAGCGCCGGCCGCACCCCGCTTGCCGCGCTCTCGGCCTGGCTTTCCCGCCACTCCGCGCTCGCCGTGGCGAGCGACATCGCGGCGCTCTGCCGTCAGCGCGCCGCGGATTGCCCGGCCGGCCGCCACGTGTCGCCGCCGCCCAGCCTCGCCGCCCTCAGCGCGCCCGAGGACACCGCCCCCGATCTCCCCGACATCCGCCGCAACCCGGCGCTGGAGCGCGAAATCCTCACGCGCGCCGAGAGCGGCCGCGTCGATGCCGCCCTTCGTCTGATCGCCCACACCAGCGGGCTCAGCCGGGATTACGGCGCCTGGCTGCGGGCCGAGGTCGCGCAGGCGCTGTTCGCCGCCAATCGCGATCACGCCGCCCGCGATCTCGCCGTGGCCGCGCTGCATGACAGCGGCGGACGGGTCGCGCTCGCCGGCTTCACCGCCGGCCTCGCCGCCTGGCGGCTCGAACGGATGGCGGAGGCGATACGGTTTTTCGAGGCCGCGGCAGTGGCGCCGATCGGCGCGCCGGGTCTCCGCGCCGCCGCCCTGTTCTGGGCCGCGCGCGCCCATTTCGCGGCCGGCGACGCCGAGGGCGGCCATCTCTGGCTCCAGCGCGCGAGCGCCGAGGCCAATACGTTCTATGGCCTGCTCGCCCGCCGCCGGCTTGGCCTGCCGCTGATCCAGGACGGGTTCTTCGCCGACGAAATCCTGGGCGAGGCCGATATCGCCGCGGTGGCGGGAACCGCCGAGGGCCTGCGTGCCTTCGCGCTCCTGCAGGTCGGGCAGATGCGCTGGGCGGACGCGGAATTGCGCCGGCTCGCGGCCAAATCCGATACCTCGCCCGATCTCCGCCACGCCGTTGCCCTGATCGCGCGCCAGGCCGGGCTCACCCGCCTTGCCAACGACATCGCCGCGACCTTCCGCGACGACGACGCCCTCGGCGCCGGGCCGATCCCGCAGCTTTCGCCGCGCGGCGGGTTCCAGGTCGCGCCGGCGCTGGTTTACGCGCTCGCCCGCATCGAATCGCATTTCGATCCCGCCGCCATCTCGCCGACCGGGGCGCGCGGGCTGATGCAGATCATGCCGGTGACGGCGGGCTATCTCGTCAACGACCCATCGCTCGCCGGGCCGCATCAGAAGCGTCTGCACGATCCCGCCGTCAATCTCGATATCGGCCAGCGCTATCTGCTGTATCTCGCGCGCCAGGGCGCGGTGGATGGTGATCTGCTGCGCCTGCTTTGCGCCTATAACGCCGGGCCGGGCAATGTCGGGACGTGGGAGGGCGCGCTGCGGGACGGCGGCGATCCGCTGCTCTTCATCGAGGCGGTGCCGAGCCATGAGACGCGCAGCTATCTGCATCGCACCCTCGCCTATGCCTGGCTCTACGCGGCGCGGCTCGATGCCCCGCCGCCGGGTCTCGCGGCACTCGCCGAAGGCCGCTTTCCTCGCGTGCGGAGTTTCGATACCATGCCCGCACGCGCCGAGGAGACGCGCTCGCTTCTGCTCCACTGAGCGGTGCCCGGCCAACGGCCATCCACCGGGCGGTGGTTGGTGATCGGGCGGCGGCTTTTCCGCGTGATATGGTCAATTCCGATCGTGGAGAGCCGCCATGGCGCGCATCGACGAAGCCCGAGCCTTTCTCGCCGTCAACATCGCCGTCCTCACCGTCTCGGACAGCCGCACGCGGGCCGACGACACCTCCGGTGACACGCTGGCCGCGCGCATCGCCGAGGCCGGGCACACTCTCGTCGCGCGGGATCTGGTGCGCGATGATGCCGGACTGATCGCGGCGAAGCTCAGCGCCTGGATCGCGGCGCCGGAAATCGATGTCGTCATCACCACCGGCGGCACCGGCCTGACCGGGCGCGACGTGACGCCGGAAGCGTTCGAGCGCGTGCTCGAAAAACGCATCGAAGGCTTCGGCGAATTGTTCCGCATGCTGAGCTATCAGAAGATCGGCACCTCGGCGATGCAGTCGCGCGCCATCGGCGGCGTTGCCCATGGCACCTATCTTTTTGCCTTGCCCGGCAGCCCCGGCGCGGTCAAGGATGCCTGGGACGACATCCTGCGCTGGCAGCTCGATGCGCGGCACCGGCCGTGCAATCTCGTCGAGCTGATGCCGCGTCTCATGGAACACGTCGCCGGTGCCGCGGCCCGGACATGAGCCGCATACCGCCCGGACGCCGCGCCGATTATCGGGCCTTTGACGAGATCACCACGCGCTGGCACGACAACGACATCTACGGCCATGTCAACAACGTGGTCTATCATGCGTGGTTCGATACCGCGGTGAATGCGTTTCTCGTCCGGCGCGGCCTGCTCTCGCTCGCGGAGAGTCCGATCATCGGCATCGTCGCGGAAAATGCCTGCCGCTATCATGCGTCGATCAGTTTTCCCGAGCGGGTTGCGGTCGGCCTCCGCGTCGCCCATCTCGGCACCAGCGCCATTCGTTACGAAATCGGCATCTTCCGCGCGGGCGAAGACAGCGCCGCGGCGGAGGGGCATTTCGTGCATGTCTATGTCGATCGCGCGACCATGCGGCCGGTCGCGATGCCGGCGGGGGTGCGCGCGGCACTCGCCGATCTCATCGTGAAAACCTAAATCGCGGAGGAGTGTTCATGGATCTCGGATTACGCGGCAAGACCGCCATCGTGTGCGCGGCGAGCAAGGGCCTCGGGCGCGCCTCGGCCATGGCGCTGGCGCGCGAAGGTGTGGCGCTGGTCATCAATGCGCGCGGGAAAGACGCCCTCGCCGCCACCGCCGATGACATCCGCGCCGCGACCGGCGTCGATGTGCAGGCGATCGCCGCCGACATCACGACCGCTTCCGGCCGCGCCGCCGTGCTCGAGGCCGCGCCCGCGCCCGATATCCTGATCAACAACGCCGGCGGCCCGCCGGCGGGAAATTTCGCGACGCTGACGCCAGAACAATGGCGCGCGGCGCTGGAAGCCAACATGCTGACGCCGATCGCGCTGATCCAGGCGGTGATCGCGGGCATGCGCGCGCGGCGCTTCGGGCGCATCGTCAACATCACCTCGGCTTCGGTGAAATCGCCGATCCCGACGCTCGGCCTCAGCAACGGCGCCCGCGCCGGCCTCACCGGCTTCGTCGCCGGCGTCGCCCGCGAGGTCGCGCGCGATAACGTCACCATCAACAATCTTCTCCCCGGCCCGTTCCTCACCGACCGGCTGCGCGACAACATGCGCGCCGCCGCCGCCAGCGCCAAACGCAGCGTCGATGAGGAAATCGCCCTCCGCGCCAAGGCCAATCCCACCGGGCGGGTCGGCGATCCGGCGGAATTCGGCGCCGCTTGCGCGTTTCTGTGCAGCGTGCAAGCGGGTTTCATCGTCGGGCAGAATCTTCTCATCGATGGCGGCGCTTTCAATGCGACGCTCGGCTGACGGACGCTGAACCGCATGGACTGGCCGGCTCGCATCGAGAGCTACGTGCGTCTGACCAAGTTTCCACGCAGTCTTTTCATCGCCGAGGACGGGCGCGTCGTCGGCACCTGGATCATGGGCAACGATTATCGCGTCAAATCCGGCTATTATGGCGGTTATCCGGCCGGCTATCTGCGGCGCGTCGCGGCATTGTTTCCGGATCGCCGCAAGGTTTTGCACGTGTTTTCCGGCCGGGTCGATCTCGGCGCGATGCCGGGCGACACGGTGGACTGCAACCCCGCCGTCGCCCCGACCTGGGTCGCGGACGCCCATGATCTCTCGCCGGTGCCGCTCGCGGAGTACGACCTCATCCTCGCCGATCCGCCGTACAGCGTCGAGGACGCCGAGCGCTATCGGACCACCATGGTCAAGCGCAACGTCGTGATGCGCTCCTTGGCGGCCGGCATCGCCGCGGGCGCGCGGGTGGTCTGGCTCGATCAGGTGCTGCCGATGTATCGCCGCGACGAATGGGTGATCGAGGCGGTGGTCGGCATCGTGAAATCCACCAACCATCGCTTCCGGGTGATGACGATCTTCCGGCGCCTGGCGCGGGCGGGCGACGGCAAGGTTTCGCGGAAACAGGCTTCGACAGCGCCGGCATTCGGGAGTATGGAGGCGGAAAGAGGCATGCCATGATCCTGCTCCCATGATCCTGCTCATC
>JAKCCP010000333.1 GCA_021841985.1 Pseudomonadota bacterium
CTCGGGTGCCCTGCCCTCGGGCAGCGCGAGCAGCGTCGGGCGCAGCACGATGCCGCCATTGGCGATCGCTGCGGTGCCACGCACGACGTGCAAGGGCGAGACCGCGATGCCGTGGCCGAAGCCGATGGTCATCGTCGCCGCCTCGCGCCAGTTGGACGCGGGCGGGATGATCGGCAACCCGGCCTCGGGCAGCTCGATGCCGATGCGCGAGAAAAACCCCATCTGGCGCAGCCAGGCGCGCTGGCGCTCGGCGCCGACCGCCAAGGCGATATGGGCGGCGCCGAGATTGGAGGAATAGGCGAGCACTTCGGGGAGATAGAGCCAGCGATGCTTGCCCTCGAAATCGGTGATGGTGAAGCGCCCGATATGGATCGGCTGGGAGGCGTCGAACTGGTCCCAGAGATGCGCCGCCCCGGAATCGAGCGCCATCGCCGCGGTCTGCAATTTGAACGTGCTGCCGGGCTCGAACATGCCCGTCACCGCGCGGTTAAAACGGTCCTCGGGCGGGGATGCGCCGAATTCGTTGGCGTCGTAGTCGGGCAGGCTCACCATCGCCAGCACCTCGCCGGTGCGGACATCCATGACGATGCCGGTGGCGCCGATCGCCTGGAACTCGCCCATCGCGGCGAGCAATTCCTCGCGCACCACCGCCTGGACGCGGACATCGAGGGAGAGACGCAAGGGCGCGGGGTCGCTGCGCAGGCGGGCGTCAAAACTGCGCTCGATACCGGCAACACCCCGCTCATCGACATCGACGCCGCCCAGAACCTGCGCCGCGACCCGCCCGAGCGGATAGTGGCGCCGTTCGGAAGGTTGGAAATACACCCCCGGAATGCCGAGATCGTTGATCGCCAGTTCCTCGCGCGGGGTAATCTGGCGGGCGAGATAGACGAAGGCTTTCCCCGAGGCGAGGCGGGCGGCGATCTCGGCGCGGTCGAGCCGCGGCACGGCGCGCTGCAACTGGCGCGCGACCTCGGTGGGGTCGATCATCTCGCGCGGATTGGCATAAAGCTCGGCGGTGGGCAGCGAGATCGCCAGGATCTGGCCATTGCGATCGACGATGTTGGCGCGCGCGACATGGGGGGCGAAGGCGTCGGGTGCTTCGGGCGTGGTGGGCGGGGGTGCGACGATCAGCGGCTTTGCCGGCGGCGGGCTGAGCGGGCGCAGCAGCGTCGCATCCGCGAGCTTCACCGCCGCGAGGCCGAACAGCACGGCGAAGCCGGCCGCCGCCAGCACCAGCCGGCCACGGGCTTTCTCCAGGAGCGCCCGGCGCGCGAGATCGGGCGCGGTGACGCGCACATCCTCCATGCGCGGCACGGCGGCCCGGCGCGGCGCGCCAAAGGCCCGGGCTGGCGACCCGCGCGGGGGCGAATCGGGCGAGGGGGCGTCGGTCATTGGGCGTCCGGGCGCGCGGCAAGCGGAACTGGCGGGGGCAGGTTGGCGTGGCGGCCGCCGAGCGCCGAGCCGATGAAGGAGGGCGTGCTGACCAGCGTCGCCGCCGGCACGCCGAGCGCGGGCGAGCGCGGGCTCGCCGGCTCATTGCGCGCGCCGTGCGTTGCCGCGTCGCCGCGCGGATGCGCGAGGGCGAGTGCCACCGGCTGCGGCGCCAGCGCCGGGGGCGGGAGGACGGCGCATCTCGTCGGGGCTGGCGGGCGGGCCGGCGGATGGGCGGGCGCCGGCGTCATCACCGCCATCGCCTTGAGCGCGCCAAGCGCCGGGAGCACGCCAAGCGCCGGACGCGGGGTAGCCACCGGCGCCGGCGCGGCGGCCGGGTCCACCACGGTCTCGGGCACAGGCGGGGCGTCGGTGCGTGCCGCGATCGGCGCGGTCGCCGCTGGCGCGGGGTCTTCCGCCGGGGCCACGGGGGGCAGATGCGTCGCGAGATCGGCGGCCGCCACGAATTGCGCCGGCTGGAGCGGTCGCAGCGCCAGATAGCGCAGGGCGAGATCGCCGAGCCGGTCGGGCTGGTTGAGCAGCGCCCACTCGGCCTGCAGAACGCCGCTCCGCGCGCGGAGCGCCGCGGTCTCCGCGACGGTCACGGCGATGCGGTGATCGAGCAGGCGGGTGCGGTGCTTGACCTGATAGAGGTAGAGGCCGGAGCTGGCGGCGAGGATCAGGGTGAGCGAGGTGACCGGGCGGATCATGCGCGGCGTTCCTCCATGGCTGGGTATTCCGTCGCCGGATGTTCGGTCGCCGGATGTTCCGGGGCGAGGCGTTCAAGGGCGCGCAGACGGGCGCTCCTGGCGCGCGGATTGGCGGCGATTTCGGCGGCGCTGGCGCTTGTCGGGCGCGGCGTCAGCAGGCGATAGAGCGGCGCCGGGCGGGCCATGAGGCCGCGCGGATCATGACGCGACGGGGCGGCCTCGCGCCCGGCGGCGCGCTGCATGAAGCGCTTGACCAGGCGGTCCTCGAGCGAATGGAAGGCCACGACAATGAGCCGCCCGCCCGGCGCCAGCAGCGCCGCTGCCGCCGCGAGGCCGCGCGCGATCTCGCCCAACTCGTCGTTCACCGTGATGCGCAGCGCCTGAAAGCTGCGGGTCGCGGGGTCGATCCCGTCGCGCGCGGGGGGCACGATGCGGCGGATCAGCGCGGCTAGTTGCCGCGTCGTGGTGAACGGGGTTGCGGTGCGGTCGGCGGCGATGGCGCGGGCGATGCGGCGGGCGAAACGCTCCTCGCCGAATTCAGCGAGGATATCGGCGAGCGCCAATTCGGAGAGGGTATTGACGAGATCGGCGGCGGTCGGACCGCTTTGGTCCATGCGCATGTCGAGCGGGCCATCGGCGCGGAAGGAAAACCCCCGCGCCGGATCGTCGAGCTGATCGGACGAGACGCCAAGATCCATCACCACGCCGTCGAGCCGGGTAACGCCAGCCGTCGCGAGCAGGGACAGCATGTCACCGAAGCGGCCTGGCAAGAGATGCAGCCGGCCGGGATGGCGCGCGGCCAGCGCCGCGCCACGGGCGATCGCCGCGGGGTCGCGGTCGATCGCGAACAGAGTACAGGGAGCGGCGTCGAGAATCGCCGCGGCGTAGCCGCCGCCGCCCAGCGTCGCATCGAGATAGGTGGCGTCAGGGCGCGGGCCGAGCAGCGCCAGCATGGCATCGCGCAGCACCGGGATATGGCCGCTCATCACGCGCTCGCCGCCGGCAGGGTGACGCCGCGGGCGCGCGCGCGCTCGCGCGCCTCGGCGCGCCGCCGCGCCGCCGCCTGCGGTTCCCAGATCTGGAAAATCCGTCCGAGCCCCATGAACACCACGCCCTCGCCGAGCCCGGCATGGGAGATCAGCGGGTCGGGCAGCACGATCCGTCCCTCCTTGTCGGTCTCGACCGGATAGGCATCGGCGTAGAGCGCGGCAGCGAGATCGTCATGGGCGTCGCTGAACAGGTCGAGCCGATCGAGCGGCCCGGCCAAGGCGTGAAACGCCGCCTCCGGCCAGGCTTCGATACAGGGATGGGTGTGCGCCGGGCGCAGCACCAGGGCACCGGCGCCGCGCTCGTCGAGCGCCCGCAGGGCGGCACGGAACGGCGCCGGCACGGAGACCCGTCCCTTGCCATCCAATTTGTTCTGGTGGGTGCCCAGAAAGTGGGTCATCCGGCCAGATGCCTCTTCGCTGTCGGGCGCTCCATCGGGCGCGTGGGTCCATTCCCGCCGGGCCGTGCCGGCCGTCCTGGCCGCCCACCCCCGTTTTGGGAAATCATGGGATATCATGGGAAATTATGGGCGTCAAAGGGAATCCGCGGTTTGACTTGGCTTGAGCGAGTATTTTTTTTCTGTTAATCAATCGTTTACTATTACCGCGCGCGCGAATGACGGGCTCCGCGCCATATCCGCAAGTATTCGCATTTTGTTCGGATAACCCGGGAACGGATCGAAGATTCAACGGCCGCACGTGGAACGGCGGCCCGCGCGGCCGTCATGCAACGGCGCCGCCTGGTGCTGCTGGTGAGGATTGAACTCACGGCCTCACCCTTACCAAGGGTGTGCTCTACCACTGAGCTACAGCAGCGCCGGCCCGTGGCGCCGTCTCCTAGACTTTTGCCCTTGGCTGCGCAACCCTCTCCCGCGCGCCCGCGATGGCGGGGCATCACAAGCGAGCCGCCTCATGACCGCGCCCGAGACCGCAGCCCCGATCACCCCCACCTGGCAGGTCTGGCGCGCCACGCCCGAGACCCTTGATGCGGCCCGGCGCTGCGACCGGGCGGCGGCCCTGCGCGGCGCAAGACCCCTGGTCCTGCTCGCCCCCGATCCCGCCGCGCCCGCACTCAACTGGGAAATTCCGCGGCTTTGCCGCCATCTCGCCTGGCATGTGCTGCTCCCCGACCCACCCCGCCTGCCAAGCGATTGGGGCGCGGGATGGGCGTGGGTGTGGCTCGGGGCGCGGGCCCGCGATCAGCGCGAGGCGGATGCGGCGCGACGGTTTCTCGCGGCACTTCCGGGGCAGCGCTTCCTGCTCTGCGCCCCGCTCAAAGACCCCATCGATCTTGCCCTGCCGCCGCTCCGCTGTCCCGCTTGCGCCGGGGCGGGGGCGCGCGGGCGCGACGATGGCGGCGCCTGCCTGATGTGCGAAACCTGCCTCGGCAGCGGCTATGTGACGCCCGCCGGGCTGCGCCACGGCCTGGAGCGGATCATCCTGCCGGCCGGCCTGGCGCCGGGAATGGTGCGCGGCCTGCCGACCGCCTCGCGGTCGATTTTGTTTATCGAAACAGATGCGTTGACAGCATGTTAGAAGAAAAACTTTATTTGGTTTGGCAGAAAAATACTTGGCGATCCACGCGCAATAGTTGATAAACCATTTCGGCCGACCCATCAGGGTGGCGGCGCTGGTCGATCATTGAGCGGCGTCTTGGGGTATTGCCGAGAGGGAGGCGGGCATGCCGGGTGGGGCGCAAGATGATTGGCTCGCCGGCTCGGGGAATTGGAGCAATGCCGCCAATTGGAGCCTTGGCCTGCCCACCGCCTCCGAGACGGCGGTGATCGGCGGTACCCTGCCGCTGATCGTCTCCTTCGCCACCACCACCGCCGCCCTGGCGACGCTGCAAGTGAGCGATCCCGCCGCGACCCTTGATCTTACCAGCGGCACGCTCACCCTCGCGGGCGGCAGCGTGACCGGCGCCCTCGATCAGGCCGGTGGTACGCTGGTGCTCGCGGGCGGCACGCTCGCGCTCGCCGGCGCCGCGACGCTGGCCGGCGCGATCAGCGGGCCCGGCAGCCTTACGCTCGGCGCCGGGGCCATCGCCCAGGGCCTGGCCCTCGACAATGATGCCAGCCTGGTGGTCGATGGCGTGCTCGCGAGCGCCGGGGCGCTCAGCGTCGGGGCGGCGAGCGGGGACACCAGCGCGCTGGTCATCGCCGCCGACGGACACTTCGTCATCGCCGGCCCCACCACGCTGGAGGGCGAGGGCACCGGTGGCGTGGTCAATGCCGGGCTGATCACCGCGCTTGCCAGCGGCGTGAGCGATATCGCGGGCAATTTCGACAATCAGGGCACCCTCGACCTCGCCCACGGCACGCTTGGCCTTTTTGGCGGCCAGAGCACGCTCGATGGCACGATCACCGGCGCCGGCGCGCTGGCGCTGTCCGGCGCCGGTGATTTCATCTTGGGCGCCGGGCTGATTGTCCATGTTGCGACGCTCCAGGCGCTCAATGCCGGGACCACGCTCAGCCTCTCTGGTGCGCTCGAGGTGCCCGGCGCCTTCACCCTCGGCCCCGGCGTCTCGCTCGCCCTCAATGGCGCCAATCTCACCCTCGCCGGCGCCGATAGCCTGGCCGGCGTGATCGCCGGGCCGGGCACGGTCGGCGTGACCGGGGCCACCGATCTCAACGGGCTGATCCTGAGCGGGGCCACCCTCATCGATGCCGCGACGCTGACCGAGGATGGCGCGGTCTCCCTCGCAAGCGGCGCCGCGCTGGCGATCGCCGCCGGCGCGAGCTTCGATTTCCTTACCGATGCCGCCTTCGTCGCGCGCGGCACGCTCGGCAATGCCGGATTGCTGGAAAAATCCGGCGGCGGCGGCACCAGCAACCTCACCGCCGATATCGTCAATACCGGCACGCTCAGCGCGCAAAGCGGCACGCTCGCCCTCGCTGGCGGGGCGGCAAGCCTCGGCGGCACGCTCACCGGCGAGGGCAGCCTGCTGTTGAGCGGCGCTGGCACCTTCACCCTGGAACCCGGGGTGGTGATCACGGTCGCGACGCTCGCGGTCACGGGCAACGGCAGCCGCCTCACCCTGGCGGGCGCGACCAGCGATGCCCACACCTTCGGGCTCGGCCAAGGCAGCACGCTCGATCTCGGCGGCACGACGCTTTCGCTCTCCGGCCCGGCGGCGCTGGCGGGAACGCTGCTCGGCCCCGGCACGCTGGTCCTTTCCGGCAGCGCCGATCTCGCCGGGCTGACCGCGACCGCCGGCGCCACCCTCGCGGTAAGCGGCGCGGCGCTGCTCGATGGCCCGCTCACGCTCGGCGCCGCGAGCAGCGATCAGGCGGGGCTCGCGATCGCCTCCGGCGCCACGCTCACGATCGTCCAGGATGGTTTTCTCGGCGGCGCCGGCGGCGCGCTGGAGAATGCCGGGATTTTGCAAAAAACCGGCGCCCTCGGCACCACGACGTTGCAGGGCGCGCTCGGCAATACCGGCACCATCGCCGTCTCCGCCGGCACGCTCGACATCGCCGGCACGCTCGGCAATGACGGCTGGGTCACGGTGGGCGATGCCGCCCTCGCGATCGCCGGCGCCCTCGGCGCGGCAGCCGGGGCGAGCGGCACGCTCAGCCTCGGCGCGGGCGCCCGCGTCACCCTGGGCGGCGCGGTCGCGGGCAATGAGAGCCTGGTTTTCGCGCCCGGCGATGCCGCCCTCACCCTTGATGAGCCCGGCGCCGTCGCCGCCGCGATCAGCGGCTTCGGCGCCGCCGACACGATCGATCTCGCCGGCCTCGCCGCCAACGGATTTTCCTATGCCAACAACACGCTCACCCTCACCGAGGCCAGCAATGGCGGGGCAGCGAGCGTCGTCGGCGCGCTCGCCTTGCCCGGTCTCACCGATCCCGCCCAATTGGCGCTGGCGGGTGATGGCGCGGGCGGCACCGAGATCCTGCTCAATCCGTCAAGTCCGGTGTTCAGCAACCCCACCGCCGCGATCACCACCGCGACCTGGAGCTGGGACGGCGCCAGCGGCACCTGGACCGACGCAGGCTGGTCCTCGACCCCGACCGCCAGCGTGCTCGCGGTGGTGCCCAATGACGGCGCGGCCGCGAGCACGCTGGCCTATGGCACCAGCGCCACGGTGAACGCGCTCGCCGGCGGCACCCTGGTGACACTCGATATGCTGTCCGGGGTACTTGCCGTCAATGACGGCGCGGACTGGGCTGGCGCCGTGAACATGAGCGGGGGCAGCCTCGATCTGCTCTCGGGCGGCACACTTGGCTCTCTCGCCCTGCAAGGCGGCACGATCGCGCTCGGCGCTGGCGTTTTGCAGGTCGGCGCCGCGACGATCGGGGCGGCAATCGGCGGGGGCGGCACGCTGGCGCTTTCGGGCGACGCGACGATTGTCGCGGGTGGGGCGATCAGCACCCATGTGCTCGATCTCGACGCTACCACGACGCTCGATCAATCCCTCATTTATACCGGAAACCTCATCGCGGCGGCGGGCGGCACGCTGGCCCTCAATGGCCATACCCTCACGCTCGCCGGCGCGGCCGACCTCGCCGGCACGCTCGCCGGGGCGGGGGCGGTGATCGCGGCGGGAAGCGGCGACCTTTCGGGCGCGGTGATCGCCCAGGGCGCGAGCCTCCGCGATCAAGGCACGCTGATCGCCGTCGCCGCGCCGACCCTGGAGGGGGCGACGCTGGCGATCGCCGCGGGCGGGGTGTTCGACAGTCTCGGTAATGGTGGCATCGCCATGAGCGGGGCGGCGGCGCTCGACAACGCGGGCCTCTGGGAAAAAACCACCGGCAATGCCACCGGCACGCTGGCCGGGGGGATCACCAGCAGCGGCACCATCGCGGTCGCCGATGGCACGCTGCTGTTCACCGGCGCCGATACCTTCTCCGGCCTGTTCACCGGGGCGGGCGCCGTGGCGCTCGCCGGCACGGCGACGCTCGGCGCCGGCCTCGCCCTCGATGTCGCGGAATTTTCCCTCGACAACGGCGCGAGCGTCGCTCTGGCGGGTGATCTCGCCATTTCCGGTGCGTTCCAGCTCGGCCCCGGGGCGAGCTTGGCAGCCGGGGCCGCGACCCTCGCCCTCGCCGGACCGGCGCTGCTCGCGGGCACGCTGAGCGGCGCGGGCGCGCTCGATATCACCGGCGGCGCCGAGGCGTCCGGCTGGCAGGTCGGCGGGTCGGAGACGATCGCACTTGCCGGCACGCTCACGGCCGATGGCAGCCTGACGCTCGGGCTTGCCAGTGGCGATTCGCCGAGCCTCGACATCGCCGCCGGCGGCGTGTTCGACCTCAACGCCGATGCCGATCTCAACACCTTGGGCACGCTCGCCATCGCCAATGCCGGAGTGCTGGAAAAGACCGCTGGGCTGGGGCTGAGCTATCTCTTCGCCAATCTCGACAATAAAGGCACGCTCGCGGTCGCGCGCGGCACGCTCTCGCTGGCCTCCGGCAGCACCACGCTGGGCGGCGCGCTGGCGGGCGCCGGCACGCTCGATCTCACCGCCGGCCCCAGCCCAAGCGCCGCGGGGGCGGTGAGTTTCTATACCCTGGAAGCCGGCACCGCGCTCAGTCTGGGCGCGTTCGGCGTCACCGCCGGCGCTCTGCTCACCGATCAAGCCGGCGCAAGCTATGGCGGGGCCTTCACGCTCGCCCCCGGCGCCACGCTCGATCCCAACAACACGACGCTCTCCCTCACCGGGGGCGCGTCGCTCGATGGCGCGATCGATGGCGCCGGCACCGTCGCGGTGTCGGGGAATGTCGAGGCCGGCGGGCTGGCCGTCAGCGGCGGCGCGGTGGTTGCCAATAGTGGCACGCTGCTGCTCGATGGCGCGCTCACGCTGGGGGCGGCGAGCAGCGCCGGCCAGCTCGTCATCGCCGCCGGGGCGACCGCCGAGATCACCGCGGACGCCGCGCTCACTGGCTATAATGGCGCCCCGATCAGCAATGCTGGGCTGTTCGAGAAGCTGGCGGGGCTGGGTGCGAGCAGCTTTTCCGGTGTGCTCGCCAATGTCGGCACCGTGCTCGCCGCGCGTGGCACGCTCGATCTCACCGGCACGCTCCAGAACGACGCGCTGGCCGAGGCGATCGGGGGCACCCTGGTGCTGGCCAACAACCTCGCCGCGACGGGTGGAGCGAGCGGCACGCTGGCGATCGGCGCCGGCGGCGATGCCGTGCTCGAGGGCGCGCTGGCCGGTTCAGAGACCATCGATTTTACCGCGGCCCAGGCGCTGCTCACGCTTCCCGATCCCGGTCAGGTTTTTGGCCCGATCGAGGGTTTTGCCGCTGGCGATACCGTCGATTTCACCGCCGCCGCCTTCACCGCTGGCGGCGATACCCTCACTTACGCCAACGGCACGCTTGCCATCGCCGATCAAGGCGCGCCGGTTGCCGCCCTGGCGATGCCGGGGAACTACACGGGTGCGAATTTTGCCCTTGCCAGCGACGGCGCCGGCGGCACGGCCCTGCTCTTCGCCCCGCCGCCCTGTTTCGCCGCGGGCACGCGGCTTGATACCCAAGCCGGATCGGTCGCGGTCGAGGATTTGCGGCCGGGTGAGCGGGTTTTGCTCGCGGGCGGCGGCTTCGGCGAGATTGGTTGGATCGGATCGCGCGAGATCGATGGCGATCGCCATCCCCATCCTGCCCGCGTCGGTCCGATCCGCGTGCAGGCTGGCGCCTTCGCCCGCCGCGTGCCGCGCCGCGATGTCGTGCTCTCGCCCGATCACGCAATTTATGCCGCCGGCTTCCTGGTGCCGGTCAAGCTGCTGGTGAACGGCGCCAGCATTCGCGAGGAGCCGGGCGGGCGGGTGCGCTATTTCCATGTCGAACTCGCGCGCCATGCCGTTCTGCTCGCCGAGGGGCTGCCGGTCGAGAGCTATCTCGATACCGGCGACCGGGCGCTGTTCGCGACCCCGCCGCCGGCCATCCCCGCCACCGCGTCGGCGCGCTGCGCGCCGCTGCTGCTGAGCGGGCCGGCACTCGCGGCGCTCCAGGGCCGCCTCGCGCGCCGCGCCGCGCGGCTTTTCATCCCCGCTCAAGGGGCGAGCACGCGCACGCCCCTGAGCCCGGCGGCGAGCACCGCGCGGAGCGCCGCGAGCGGCAGGGCGACGCAGCCGGCGGTCGGGGCAAAATCAGGGCGCGCGACATGGAGAAAAATCGCCGAGCCACGCCCGGGGCGCGGCGGGTCGTCGTTCCACCCGAGCACGCCGATCAGGTCATAGAGATTGTCATCGCGCCATAATGCTTCATGGCCGGCGGGATGGGGCAGACGGATCTGGCGGTTGTAGTCGGCATGCGTGGGGTCGTCGCACCAGCCATCATCGGGGGCGAGCGGCTCACGCGGCACGGAGGCTTGCGGGATCGCGAGGCGATCGGCGCGGTAGAGCACGCGGCGGAGCGGCAGCAACCCCGCCGGCGTCGCGCCATCGCCTTCGCGCTTGTCCGCCCGCACGCCGCCGCGCCCGAGTGCCGCGCGCCAGATTTTTTTCTCAAGGATGAAGCGGCCATCGGGATGGACGATGGCGATGCTGGCATCGGGGAAGGGTGTGGCATCCGGCATCGCGAACTCCCGTGCGCTAAAAATCCGGCATCGCCGGGGCGAGGCGGCCGCCCTGGCGGAGGGGGGCGATGGCGCGGGCGAGGCCGGTTGTGTCATCGGTTTCGACGAAAACGCCGCAGAGCGTCGCCTCGCCCTCCGCCGGCTGGAGTTTTTCGGCGGGCAGCTTGCGCCAGAACCGCGCCGAGGCGGGGGCTTTCGCCATGCCGATGACGCTGTCGTAGTCGCCGCACATGCCGAGATCGCTCTGAAAAGCGGTGCCGCCGGGAAGAATCTGATCGTCTGCTGTCGGGCAATGGGTGTGGGTGCCGACGACGAGCGAGAGCTTGCCGTCGAAGGAATGGGCGAAGGCCATTTTTTCGCTGGTCGCCTCGGCATGAAAATCGGCGATGATCGCCTGCGCCGTGACGCCGAGGCGGTGCCGGGTGAGCACGTCCGCGGTTGCCCGGAACGGGCAATCGAGCAGCTCCATGAACAGCCTGCCCATCAGGTTCAGCACCAGCGCCCGCCGGCCATCGGTGAGCGCGATCTCGGCGACGCCGGCGCCTGGCGTGCCCGGCGCGTAGTTCAAGGGGCGGATCAGGCGCGGGGTGCGGGCGATATAGGGGATGATCTCCTTGCGGTCCCAGGCATGGTTGCCGAGCGTCAGCACATCGGCGCCGGCGGCGAACAGGGCGTCGGCCATGTCGGGCGCGAGGCCGAAGCCGTGCGAGGCGTTCTCGGCATTGACGAGGGCAAGATCCACGCGAAGCCGCCGGCGCAATTCGGGAAGGGCGGCGATGGCTGCCTCGCGCCCGCTGCGCCCGACGAGATCGCCGAGAAAAAGAATGCGCATGCCCTACCCCGTCTTCCCGCAGCGGATCACGCCCAGTTCGGTCGCGACCGCCTCAAGCCTTGCGTCGTAGGGCCCGGCGGGCACCGCGTCCATCTCCTGGGCGGCATAGGCGCAGCCGATGCGCGGCACCCCGGGGAGCGCGGCCAGCGTGCGGTCGTAATAGCCGGCGCCATAGCCGAGCCGCCGCCCGGCGCGGTCGAAGGCGAGGAGTGGCACCAGCACCCAGTCGGGGCGGCACGCCGCGCCTTCGGGGTAGGACGTGCCGAAGCGGCCCGGCCGGAGCGGGGCATCGGGCGTCCAGCGGCGGAAGATCAGTGGTCGGCCGCGCGGCGGCGTCTCGGGCAGGACGATGGGGTGGCCGCGGCCATGCAGGGCGTGGAGCAGCGGGCGGAGATCGATTTCTCCGCCGATCGGCCAGAACCCGGCGACGACAACGCCCGCGGGCGGGGGCATTTCGGCCAGCAGATGCCGGGCGAGCGCCGCGCCCAGCGCCGGATCCGCCGCGGCGCGCCGGGCCAAGGCCCGCGCCCGTGCCGCTGCCTTGCGCGCGGCAAGTTCAAGTTCAGCTTCCGCGCTCATCGCGGAAAAGCCGACCCGGGAGCGAAAAATCGCAGGGAGAAAAAAGCGAGCGCGGAGCCGCCCTGGCCGTTGGCACCACATCCTCCCAAGGCCTGCTTGTGCAGGTGGGCGCCAGATACCGAGACCACGACCCCGGCAGAGCCAGCTCCCTGGAGAACGCTTACTGGCCCCGGGGATGAACAGCCTGACGCACCGGGCAGCTCCGCTTTTGTCATCTAGGCATGCGCAAGCCGTTCCGCAATCACCTCGGCGCGTGCCGCGAGCTGGTCGAGGCGCTTGAGCAGCGTGCCATCCGGCTTGGCCACCGCGCCGCCCGCCTGGCCGGGAGGCGTCGCCATCTGCGCGAGTTCCGCCTTGAGATCGTGGAGTTCATCGGCCATCAGCAGGGCGGCGAGCAGCAGCAGCCGCGCCTCGCCACTCTGGCCACCGAGCGCGCGGATCTGGTTGATGCGCTGGTCGATTTCCTCGGCCATCGATTGCAGATGCGCCTCCTGGCCATCCTCGCAGCCGACCGTATAGGCATAGCCGTTGATCCGCAGCGTCACCTGGGCCAAGCGTTTTTTCTCCCTCGGTTCAGCCGCTTTCCGCGGCGAGCACGGCGCGTAGCCGGACGATCATGGCATCGAGCGTGGCGGCGATTTCGTGCAAGATGGGGTCGGCCGGCGCGGCTTTTGGCGCGGCCCGCGGCGGTTCCGCCTCGGCCGCGATGCGCTCCAGTGCCGCTTCCAGCCGGGCCAAAGCTTTTTCCTGCGCCTGCTCGGGATCCGCCATCGCCTGCTCCGCAACTCTCAAGCTTGAGTTTCAACCCCCGAAGGACTTGATCGTCAAGCAATGATTAGCGTCCCGTCCCCGAGTGCCGCCGCATTGCGGGCCCCGGCGATCGTCGTGCATGGGCTTGACCACGCCCTGGCGGCCCTCGCCCCCGGCCGGGCGGTGCTGCTGCTCTCGGGGGTGGCGGCCGGATGCTTCGCCGGCGCATCCTGGTGGCGGGCGCTGATCGCGCGGGCGCGGGCGGCGTATCCGGGGACCGAAATGGCCGATCTGCTCGACTGCGCCGACAGCCCGGCCGCCGCACTTGCCGCACTCCGCGCCGGCCAGCTGGCGATCGGCCTCGGCGAGGGCTGCCCCGCGCGCTGGCGCGTGGCGGCGGCGGCGGCGGAAAGCGGCGCCGTGCTGTTCGCCCGGCGCCCGCCGGCGCTCGATCTTGGCCTTATCGATCGCGGCGCGCTCGATCCCTTTTCCCCGCGCGCCGCCCGCCTGATCGCCGCCTGGCTGATGACAGAACCCGCCCCCTTGCGCTAACCAGATTTTTGCAACGGGCACGGATCGTGTCCCGGAACCGCTCACCGAGAGCGCCCGAGACAAAGGAGTAAGGAACGGCATGCGGATCACCCAGCGCGTCAGGAAAATTCTCGACTGGTATGAGAGCGACAATCCCGGCACCAAGGCCAATCTCGCCCGCATCCTGATGGAGGGGAAGCTCGGCGGCTCGGGCAAGCTGGTCATTCTCCCCGTCGATCAGGGGTTCGAGCACGGCCCGGCGCGGAGTTTCGCGCCCAACCCGCCGGCCTATGACCCGCATTACCATTTCCAGCTCGCGATCGAGGCCGGGCTCAACGCCTATGCCGCGCCCTTGGGCATGATCGAGGCCGGCGCCGCGAGCTTCGCCGGCGCGATCCCGACCATCCTCAAGCTCAACTCCTCGAACAGCCTCGCAACGAGCAAGGACCAGGCGGTGACCGGCTCGGTCGCCGACGCCCTTCGCCTCGGCTGCGCGGCGATTGGTTTTACCATCTACCCGGGCAGCGAATACGCCTTCGAGCAGATGGAGGAATTGCGCGAACTCGCCGAGGAAGCCAAATCGGTGGGGCTCGCCGTCGTGGTGTGGAGCTACCCGCGTGGCCCGGGGCTCGATAAAGCCGCCGAGACGGCGCTCGATATCTGCGCCTATGCCGCGCACATGGCGGCGCTGATGGGCGCCCATATCATCAAGGTCAAGCCGCCCACCGACCATATCAGCCTGGAGGCGGCGAAGAAGGTCTATGAGAAACAGGCGATCGACCGCGCGACGCTGGCAAGCCGCGTCGCGCATGTGATGCAATCCGCCTTCAACGGCCGCCGCCTGGTGGTGTTCTCGGGCGGCGAGAGCACCGGCACCGAGGCGCTTCTGGAGACCGTGCGCGGGCTTCGCGATGGCGGCGCGACCGGCAGCATCATCGGGCGCAACAGCTTTCAGCGGCCCAAGGAAGAGGCGCTGGCCTTGCTGGGGAAAGTTATCGAAATCTATCAGGGGCGCGCTTGACCCATGGCAGCGGAAGGCGGGGACGATCGCGAAGGCGGGGACGATCGCGAAGGGGGGGGCTGCCGGCTCTATCTCATCACCCCGCCGGCTTTCGCGCCGGCGCGATTTCGTGACGATCTCGCCGCCGCGCTCGATGCCGGCGATGTCGCCGCCGTGCAGCTCCGCCTCAAGGATGTCACCGAGGACGCGCTCCGGCACGCGATCGATCTCCTGCGCCCGGTGGTGCAATCGCGCGGCGTTGCCTTCCTGCTCAACGACCGCCCCGATCTGGTGCGCGAGATGGGGGCGGATGGCGCCCATGTCGGGGCCGAGGACATGGACGTGGCCGCGGCGCGCCGCCTGATGGGCCCCGATTTCCAGCTTGGCGCGAGTTGCTACGCGAGCCGCGACCGCGCCATGAGCGCCGGCGAGGCGGGGGCGGATTACGTCGCTTTTGGGGCGTTTTTCCCGACGCCGACCAAGGCGGCTCCGGCGCGGGCGGAGCCGGAAATTCTCACCTGGTGGTCGGAGCTCATGGAAATTCCCGCCGTCGCGATCGGCGGCATCAGCGCGGAAAACTGCGCGCCCCTGGTGCGGGCCGGCGCTGATTTCCTCGCCGTCATCAGCGCCGTTTGGCAGCACGCGGGGGGACCGGCGGCGGGCGTGCGGGCGTTGAATGCCGCGATCAGGGCGGCCTGAGTGGCATCGTGGCATCGTGGCGCTGGCCGGGGCGCGGCTTGCCATTTTCGTTTTGTCCAGCCCGCGGGAACCATCCGACGGGAACGACCGGATGAGCGCCGGGCCTTATCGTGGTTCCGCCGCGGTTGCGTGCGCGGCGAAGGCCCTTTTATGCTGCGATCCGGGGCTCGCGCCGGGGCACGAGCGCGAAGAGAGCGGTGCGGGTCGGCGCGAACGCATGTCTGGTCGGAAAGGCAATAACGGGAGATGCGCGTGAGGCAGTGTGGTGGGAAACAGCTCGGCTTCGGATTGTGCGGTGCGCTGATGCTGGTTGCGGCGGGCGCCGCCTGGGCGGATGACGCGAACCCGTTCATCGGCCGGTGGCACTGGGATCAGGCCCAATCGAAATTGCCGCCGGGGGAGCCTGCGCCCGCCGATATGATTCTGGATTTCTCGCGCGTGGATAGCCTTCACGTGCGCTGGTCGGTCACCACCACGGATGCCCAGCAACGAAAATCCACCGAGACCTATGACACCCCGGCGAACGGCGAATTTTATCCCATCGACTCGGCGACGACCGCGGCCTTCCGACTGAGCGGTACGGCCTTGCAAGCGACATTCAAGGGGCCGGCGGGTGAGACGGACACGATGAACTGCGCCCTGTCCAGCGATCAGCGGAAGATGACCTGTCGCGGCACGCTCACCTCGACGGACGGAAAAACCGCAACCTATCTCGACGTATATGATCGCGACTAAGCGAGGCCGGAAGGCCATCGCGGCGTCCCGATCGCGCCCGTGCCGGGTCACGGTCAGGGCCGTGGCGGGCGCCCTCGTCTTCTCCGTTCTTTTGCTGGCCGCTTGCGGTGACATAGGGCCTGGCTACATGGGGCCCGGCTACATGGGGGATGGCATCGGCGGCTGGGACGGCATCGGCGGCTGGGGCGGCTGGGGTGGTTGGGGTGGTTGGGGTGATCGTTGGGGTGGTTGGGGGCATGGCTTTGCCGGGCATGGTTTCTGGGGCCATGGTGGTTTTGCCGGGCATGGGTTCGGGGGGCACGGATTCGGCGGGCATGGCTTTATAGGACACGGCTTCGCCGGACATGGTGGCTTCGCCGGGCATCATTGATACGGCCGATTTTTCCAAACCCCCAGAGGATGTCAAACCCCCAGAGGACGAAAGTGCATCAAGCTTGAAAAAGAGTGCCCTCTGAAACATTGATTTTTCGATCGATTCTGGGGCGCGAGGGCATTCTTTTCCAAACTCTCAGTCTTCGGCGGGATCGGCGCGCGCGGCGCGGATCAGGCCGCGATGGCTGGGGGCGGCGATGAAGGCAAGGATTTCCCCCACCAGCGGGTCCTCGCCATAACGCGCGCGGACCAGGGCGAGGCGATCGGCGAACACCCCCTCGGCCTGGAACAGCGTACGAAACGCCGCGCGCAGATGGTGGATCTGCGCGCGTGCCACCCCGGCGCGCTTCAGCTTCACGAGATTGAGCCCGGCCAGGCGCGCGCGATTGCCGATCACGCTGCCATAGGGAATGACATCCGCCTCGACCCCCGAGACGCCGCCCACCATGGCGGCGCGGCCGATCCGCACGAATTGGTGGAGCGCCGCGGCACCGCCGATCACCGCGCCATCGCCGATCTCGACATGTCCGCCCATCACCACGTTGTTGGCGATGATCACGCCATCGCCGATCACGCAGTCATGCGCCACGTGCGCCACCGCCATCAGCAGGCAATCGGCGCCGATGCGGGTGATGCCGGCGCCCGTCGCGGTGCCGCGATGGATGGTGCAGTGCTCGCGGACCACGGTGCGTGGGCCGATCACCGTCGCAGTCGGCTCGCCGCGATATTTCAGATCCTGCGGCGCCAGGCCGACGGTGGCAAAGGGATAGAGCACGGCCTCGGCGCCGATGCGGGTGCGGCCATCGACCACGACATGGGAGATCAGCCGCGCGCCCGGCTCCAGCACCACCTCGGGGCCGATCTGGCACCACGGGCCGATCTCGACGCCGGCGCCGAGTTCCGCGCCCAGCGCCACCAGCGCACTCGGATGAACCGCGCTCACGCCGCCCGCTGATCCATGATCATGGCGCTATAGACCGCCTCGGCGACCGCGCCGCCATCGACCCGGGCGATGGCGTGGAATTTCCACACATTGCCACGGCTCCGCTGCTTCGCGACATGGATGCGCAACTGATCGCCGGGACCGACGGGGCGGCGGAATTTCGCGCCCTCGATCGACATGAAATAGACCAGCTTGCCCGCCGAGCCCGGCCCCAGCGTCTCGACCACGAGCACGGCCGCGGTCTGCGCCATGCTCTCGATGATCAGCACGCCCGGCATCACCGGATGGCCGGGGAAATGGCCCTGGAAAAACGCCTCGTTGACGGTGACGTTCTTGATCCCGATCGCCGCGACATTGGGGATCAGGTCGACCACCCGATCGATCAGCAAGAACGGATAGCGGTGCGGAATGGCGTGCCGGATGCCGGCGATATCAATCGTTCGCCCCCCCGCCGTTTGTCCTCCCCCCGCCACCGTGCCGGGACTGGCTTCTTTCGCTGTTGCATCCATGCTCGATCAGCCCGGCTTTCCTGCCTCGTTTTTGCCGTTTCCCCCGCCCGCGCCGCGCCTTCCGGGCCGCGCCGCGTGGCGATCCTTCGCCGCCTCGCCGCTGCGATCGGCGAGCCGGCGCAGCGTCGCGATCTGGCGGAAAAACACCCGTACCGGCTCCGCCGGGCTGCCCACCACCTCCGCCCCGGCGGGAACATCCGCCATCACCCCCGCCTGGCCGCCGATCCGCGCCTTGGCGCCGATCCGCAAATGGCCGATCAGCCCCGCCTGGCCGGCGACCGTGACGAAATCCTCCAGCACTGTCGAGCCGGAAATCCCGGCTTGCGCGACGATCACGCAGTGCCGGCCGATCCGCACATTGTGCCCGATCTGCACCAGATTGTCGAGGCGCGAGCCGGCGCCGATCACCGTATCTTGCGCCGAGCCGCGGTCGATCGTGCTGTTGGCGCCGATCTCGACATCGTCTTCCAGGATCACCCGGCCGAGCTGCGGCACCGAGACGAAGCCAGTTGCGCTCACGGCAAAACCGAACCCGTCCTGGCCGATGCGCGCGCCGGGATAGAGCGCGACGCGGGCGCCCAAAATCGCATGGCTGATCGTGACCTGCGCCCCGATCCGGCAATCCCGCCCGATCACCACCCCTGGCCCGATCACCGCGAGCGGGCCGATGCGGCAGAAGGGGCCGATCTCGGCGCCCGCTCCGATCACCGCGAGCGGGCCGATCTCGGCCGAGGGATCGATCCGCGCCGAGGCATCGACGACGGCGCTCGGGGCGATGCCGGGGACGGGCGGCGGGGCGGGATGAAACAGCGCCGCCACCCGCGCCCAGCCGAGATAGGGCTCGGCCGTGACAATTGCCACGGTGCCGGGCGGCACCTGATCGCGCATCGTGGGATGGACGATCACCGCGCCCGCCCGGCTTGCCCGCAGCACGCCGGCATAGCGGCGATTGTCGAGAAAACTCACCTCCTGGGGCCCGGCGGCTTGCAGCGGCGCGACGCCGCTCAGTTCCAGCGCGGCCGGAGCCGCCTCGTCGGTTTGCCCGCCCGCGGCGGCTGCGACCCGCGCCAGGTCGAACGGGCCGAGGCGGGCAAAAAACCGCGGATCACCGGGGATCTCCGGCATCGCCGGCCTATTTGCCGTTGGCCACCGGCGCTCCGGGAGCGGTCGGCGGCGGGGTCGCCGCGGGCGGCGCGCCCGCAGCGGAAGGGGTGCCGACGGACGGGGTGCCGGCGGGCACGGCGCCGGGGTTGGCTGCCGCCACTGGGGGTTGCCCCGATGGCTGTCCGGGTGGCTTCACCGGCACCATCGGCGGCTCCTGGCCCTCGGCCGGGATGGTCACGCTCGGCAGCACCTTGTTGAGCTCTCCGGCGACCTCGGCGGTAATGTCGAATTCATTGACGTTGAGCGCCACCTGCTGGCGATGCAGCACGAGGTTCATGCCGCGGCTCTCCGAAATCTGGCGGATCACCGCGACCAAGGTCTGCTCGATCTGGCCGAGGGCGTATTGCCCCTCCTCCTGGATGATGCGGTTGCGATCGCGGAACTGGCGCTGCGCGTTGGTGATGCGATCCTGAAGCGCGCGTTCGCGGGCGCGGATCTGCTCGGGGTTGAGCTTGCTGCGCTCGTTGACCAGCGCCTGCTGCATGTCGCGCCAGGCGGCCTGTTCCTTTTGGGCGTCCTGGTTGAGCTTGGCGCGGCGCCCGCCGATGGCGCGTTCGACCTCCTGCGCCGCCGTCGAGGCGCGCATCACCTCGGGCACGCCGAGCACGCCGATCACCGCCGCCGGCGGCGCCGGGCCCTTGGGCAGCGGCGGCAATTGCGGGACCGGGGGCAGTTGCAGTTGCATCTGCTGCGGCGGCGGGCCGGGCGGCGGCGCCGCGGCTTCGGCGCCGGCACCGACACCCGCCGCCGGAGGTTGGGCGTTGCGCGGGTTGACATGGGTATTGGTGCGCGGCGCCGTCGATTTCTGCGGCTGCTGCTGGCCGGGCACGAACCAGTCCTGGCCCTGCTGCGCCCGCCCTGGCGTGGTTTGCGTAAGGATCGCGGCGCCGAGCAGCACCCCGAGAGAAAGCGGAAATCGCATGTGTCAGAACCTCGTGCCGAAGCCGACGCGGAAAATTTCGGTCATATCGTATTTATGCATGATGATCGGCTCGCCTAAATCGAGATTGATCAGACCGAAGGGGCTGTTCCAGGTTACCCCGACGCCGGCGCTGAGACGAATGGCGCCATTGTTGTCGTAGATCTGGCCCGGACGGAAATAGCCGGGAGTGCCAGGAACAGTACCGTTCGAGAAAGGCCTGCCATGTAACGTGGGATTGATGGTTTCCTGTAGCCCTTGCAGAGAGCCCATATCGGCGAAAAACCGCCCTGACAAGCCAAGATCCGGTGAGACGGGGAGGGGGAACCACAATTCCGTCGATTGCGTCCAGATGAAATTACCGCCCAAGCTGTCGCCAGTGGTGGGGTCGTGCGGGCCGACGCCGCCATCGAGGAAGCCGCGCAGGTTCTGGCCGCCGAGATAGAAGCGGTCCTCGAGAAAGGTTTGCTGGCCGTTGAGGCTATAAAGCTCACCCGCCCCGCCGGTGATCGAGATCGCCCATTCGTTGTTGCCGGTGATGGCATCGAGCGGAATGATCTGCTGGGCATCGAGCTTGCCGCGCACGAAATCGGCCTGGCCGCCGAGCACCGGTCCGGCATAGTCGGTGCCGGCGCGGGCGACGAAGCCGCTATGCGGGTTGATCGGGTTGTCGCGGTAATCCATGGTGAAGACCTGACCGAGCTGGGAGAGGTTGGACTGGCCGGCCTGGTCCTGGATATAATAGCTCGCCCCTGAATAGACGTTGTAAACCTCGCGATCCGCATAAGTGTACGTCCAGCTCTGGCGGAAATGGTCGTTGAACTGGTAGGCGAGATTGAGCGAAACACCGGTACGCCGTTCGCTGTATTCGGCAAAATAGTAGAAGTTGTTATTTACATGGAATAAATTGATCCCGGCGAGCAGGTTGTTGCCGAGGAAATAGGGATCGGTCAGTGAGAGGTTCTCCGAGGTTTCCAGCTCGGCGATGACCGCGTTGATCGAGGCATTGACGCCGGTCCCGAGGAAATTATTCTCCGAGACGCCGACATTGAGCAGCGGCCCGATATCCGTCGAATAGCCGCCGCCGAGGCTGAGCGAGCCAGTTGGCTTGTCCTGCACCTGGGTCGTCACCACGACCTTGTCGGGCGCCGAGCCGGGCGCCTCGGTGATGTTGACGTTGTCGAAGTAGTTCAATCCCTTGAGATTGTCGGTCGAGGCCTTCACCGCGTCCGGGCTGAAGGCGTCGCCCTCGGCGAAGGTCAATTGCCGGCGCACCACCTGGTCCTGGGTCGAGGTATTGCCAACGATATCGATGCGCTCGACATAGACGCGCGGGCCGGAATCGACGTCGAAGAAGAGATCGACGGTGTGTTTGTCGGCGTTGCGCGCGATCCGGGGCTTGACCTCGACGAAGGCCTCGCCGCGCGCTTGCACGTCCTTGGAAATCGCCTTGATCGAATCCTCGACCGCGTTGCCGTTATAGTAATCGCCGACCTTGAGCTTGACATCGGGCAGCAGCGAATCCCCGGCGATCTTGGGGAAGCGCGAATTCACCGCGATCTTGGCGATCTTGTAGCGATCGCCCTCGTGGAGGGTGAAGGTGACGAAGAAGGCGCGGCGGTCGGGGGACAACTCGGCATTGGCCCCGGTTACCTGGAAATCGGCATAGCCGTTCTGCAGATAGAATTTGCGCAGCAATTCCTTGTCGTAGGAGAGGCGCTCGGGGCTGTAGGTGTCGGAGGAGGAGAGGAAGCGCCACCACGCCGTCTCGCGGCTGCTGATCACATCGAGCAGGGTGCTGGTGCTGAACGCGACGTTGCCGACGAAGGCGATGCGGCTGATCGTCGAGGTCGGCCCCTCGTCGATCTTGAACACGACATCGACCTTGTTGTCCGGGAGGCGGATGATCTGGGGCTCGATGGAGGCCGCGAACTTGCCGTTCTGGGCGTAGAAATCGAGCAGTTTGGTGCGATCGGCCTGGGCCTGGGAGGCGGTATAGACGGCGTTCTGGCGAAGCTGGATCTGACCCTTCAACTGATCATCGGTGAGCTTCTTGTTGCCCTCGAAGGCGACGCGGTTGACGAGCGGGTTCTCCACCACCTTGACCACCAGCGTATTGCCCTCGCGGCGGATATTGACGTCCGAGAACAGGCCGGTGGCGTAGAGCGTCTTGAGGCTGCGGTCCATGCGATCGACATCGAACGGGTCGCCGGGCTGGAGCAGCATGTAGGACAGCACGGTGCCCGCCTCGATGCGCTTGTTGCCCTCGACATTGATGGCGGTGATGACATCTTCTGGGTTGACCGGATGGACCACCACCGGCGGCGCGGTGATTTCCGGGCTGGCGGCCGGCTTCGCCGCGGGACTGGCCCCCGTGGCCGCGCCGCCATGCCCCGCTTCGGGGGGC
>JAKCCP010000233.1 GCA_021841985.1 Pseudomonadota bacterium
ATCAGCGCGGCGAGCGCATAGCCCGCGAGTTCGACGCGCACGCGGGCGAGATCGATCAGCTTGCTATAGGCGACGAAGAAGCCGAGCAGATAGACCTCGACCATCGCCCACGGCCGGAGATACTCGCTCACGCGCAAGAGCGGGCGGAGCAGGCGGCGCGGCGGGCGCGCAAGGCGCAGCCCGAGCAGCACCAGGGTGAGGCCGAGGAGACGGAACCCGGGGAGCAGGCAGGCGGTGAGCAGAACCACCGCGGCGAGCGGCAGCCAGCCCTCCGCGTCGAGCAGCGCGGGGCCGGTGGTGAGGGCGGCGCTGATCCCGCGGCCGAGCAGCGAGAGATGGATGAGCGGGGTGAGAAAGGCGAGCGGCAGCAGCGGCCAGGCGGCGAGCGCGAGCGGCAGGGCGAGTGCCGCGCCGCGCGGGCGCCCGCGCCGCAGCACCGCGCGGCAGCGCGGGCAGCGCAGACGGCGACCGGGAGGCGGCGACAGGGCACGCAAGATCAGCCCGCAATCGGGGCATTCGATCTGGTTTGGGACCGCCCTCGCCGGCGGCGGCGGGGCTGCGAACGAAATCGGGCTGTGAGCGATCGCCAAAAGCCGGGTCATACTGGACGCTGCGAACCTGAACTGGCGGGCCCGCGGCGCATGGACGCCGGGAGCGGTGATGGGCATAAACTTCGTCATCCTAGACCGATTCGCCCCGGCATGGCGATTCGGGACGGGTGGCGGGCGGCAGGCGGATGGCATGAGGAAAGACGGTGGCGAGTGTTGCGATCGAAAAACGGGCGCAGATCATCGTGCTCGGCAACGAGAAGGGCGGGTCGGGCAAATCCACCGCCGCGATGCATCTCATCATCGGCCTGCTGCGCGACGGCTATCGCGTCGGCGCGCTCGATCTCGACGCCCGCCAGGCGACGCTGACCCATTATCTCGAGGCGCGGGCCGAGTTCGCGGCGCGGCGCGGCCTCGCGCTGCCGATGCCGCGTTTCGCCCCGGTCATGCGCAGCGAGGCCGATAGCCGGGCGGCGGCCGACGCCGAAGAACAGGCCCGATTCACCGCGACGCTCGCCGAAATCGGGCATGACGCGGATATCGTCGTCATCGACTGCCCCGGCGCCGACACCCAACTGAGCCGCCTCGGCCACGCCCATGCCGACACCCTGATCACCCCGATCAATGACAGTTTCGTCGATTTCGCCATGCTCGCCAAGGTCGATCCCGAGCAGCACGAGGTCGTCCATCCCAGCATCTACAGCGAGATGGTGTGGGAGGCGCGGAAACGCCGGCTCGCCCGCGATCGTGGCCGGATCGACTGGCTGGTGATGCGAAACCGCCTCGGCGCCGGCGAGGCGCGCAACAAGCGCGATGTCGGCGCGACATTGGAGGCGCTCGCCAAGCGGATCGGCTTTCGCACCGTCAAGGGTTTCGGCGAGCGGGTGATTTTTCGCGAACTCTATCTCCAGGGGCTGACATTGATGGACGTGCGCGAGGCCGGGCTCGGCATTTCCTTCGGCATGAGCCATGTGACGGCGCGGGCCGAGGTGCGCAACCTGATCGCCGCGATCCGCAAACCGCCGCCCGCCCTGACCCTGGTGCCGCCGGCGGCGTGAGGCGGCGCCGGCTACCCGATCTTGTCCGCCAGCGCGCCGACGCTGTCCGCGATCACCTCCCAGTCCGCCTCGGCCCGCAGGTCGCGCTTCTGGCTCGGCCCGTATTCGTCCGGGCGCGGGATGAAGCCGGTTTGGAGGCCGCAATCCCGCGCCGCGGCGAGATCGGAATTATGCGCCGCCGCCAGCATCACCGCGCCCGGCGGGAGCGCGAGGAGGGCGCAGGCGCCGAGATAGGTTTCCGGATCGGGCTTGTAGTGGCGGAAGATATCGGCGCCGAAAATGACGTCGAACGTCATGCCGCCGGTTTTGGCGAGATCGACGAGCAGGGCGACCGGGCCGTTGGAAAGCGTGCCGATGATCGCCCGCTCGCGGAGGCGCGCGAGCCCGGCGACGGTATCCGGCCAGGGGCGCAGGCGATGCCAGAGGGCGACCATCCAGTCGCGCTCGGCGTCGCCGAGAGCGGCAAGACCAAACCGCGGGAGGAGATCATCTAGGCTCGCGCGGTGCAGCGCATCGAGCCCGGTCCAGGCCAGCGCGCCGCTCCGCACACGCTGCATCGAGGGCTGATAGGCGCCGCGCCAGGCATCGGCCAGCCCCGCCCAGTCGGCGCTCCGGCCGGATGTCTCGCCAAACGCGGCCAATGCGGCGATCAGGCTGCCGCGCCAGTCGACCAGGGTTCCGAAAACATCGAACAGAACCGCCCGCACGCCGCTCATCTCACGCCACCGGCCAGGGGCGCTGGCTTGGGCGCAGCTTTTCCCAGAGCGCCGCGACCCGCAGAACGCCGATATCGTCGAAACGCTGGCCGATGATCTGAAGGCCGATCGGCAGCCCCTCCGCGGTATAGCCGGCATTGATCGAGACCGCCGGCTGCTCGGACATGTTGGCGGCAACCGTGAAACCGATATGCCCGAAGGGGCGCGCGGGATCGTTGCTCGGCGCCGGCCATTCGGCGGCGAAGGCCGGCATCGGCGCGGTCGGGGTGAGAACGTAATCAACCCCCTGGAAAGCCCGCGCGGCGGCGGCGCGAATGGCCATGATCTGGCTGATGCCGTTATAGACATCGAGCCCGCTGGCCCCGGCGCCGCCTTCCGCCCAGGCGCGGATGAAGGGCAGCACCTTGGCCGCGCGCGAAGGCGGCAAGGCGCTGATATCGGCCCAGGCGCGCACCCGCCAGAAGGTATCGAGCCCGGCCATCATCTCCTCCGTGAGATAGGGCGGCATGGCGATGATCTCCGCCCCCTCGGCGGCGAACAGCCTGGCCGCCGTCTCGATCGCCGCCTTGACCTCGGGCTCCACCGCGAAGCCTAATCCGGCCTCCAGCATCAGCCCGAGACGGAGCCCGCGCGGCGCGACCTCCAGCGCCTGCCAGGGGATATCGGCCGGCGGCAGGCTCATATGGTCGCGCCGGTCCGGGCGGCTCAAAACCGACATCATCAGCGCGGTATCGGCGACCGTCCGGGTCAGCGGGCCGGCGACGCGGCCGATATAGGGCGGGTCGATCGGCACCCGGCCGAGGCTCGGCTTCAACCCGACCAGGCCGCACCAGCCCGCCGGCAGCCGCACCGAGCCGCCGATATCGGTGCCGAGATGGAGCGGCCCATACCCGGCCGCCGCCGCCGCCGCCGCCCCGGCGCTGGAGCCGCCGGGATTGCGCGCGAGATTCCATGGGTTGCGGGTCAGCGGATGAAAGCTCGAAAGCCCCGACGACAGCATGCCGTAATCGGGCATCGTGGTCTTGCCGAGGATCACCGCCCCGGCCTCGCGCAGCCTCGCGGCCGGCGGCGCATCGGCGGCGGCGGGGGTGAGGTCGCTCGCGCTTGTGCCGAGCGGCACCGGGACGCCTTCGGTCGCGACATTCTCCTTGATCGTCACCGCAACGCCATCGAGCGGCCCACGCGCCGCGCCGCGCCGCCAGCGCTCTTCCGCCGCCCGCGCCGCGACCCTGGCGCCTTCGTGATCGTAGTCATAGAGGGCGTGCAAGCGCGGCTCCCAGGCGGCGATCCGCGCCGCGACCGCCGCCAGCGCCTCGGGGGGCGAAAATTTTCCGGCGGCGAAACCGGCGGCGAGATCGACGGCGGAGATGTCGGCGAGATCGGTCATGCACGGCTCCTGTTCCAAGGCGCTTTTGCTGGCGCGCGCGGGTCAGGATGCGCCGGGTGGCGGCGCCGCTCAAGCCGGCCGAGCGAGGCCGATTTTGTGAACCGCGGGGGAGATGGCGCGCCCGCCGGCGGGCTGTTAGAATTGCGCCCATGAACACATTCGTTGCGACCCTCTCGCTCGTTCGGCCGCGCGCGGCCCTCTTGGCGATGACCCTGCTTTCGGCCTGCGCCGCCGGCAGCGCCGCGTTTCCCAGCACCAATAATGCCACCGCCGACCCGGGCGGAGCCTATGGCAATTATCTCTCCGGCCAGTTCGCGTTGAGCCAGGGGTCGCTCGATATCGCCGCGAGCCGGCTGCTCGCGGCGCTCGCCGACGATCCGACCAACGGGCAGCTCCTGCGCCAGGCGTTTCTCGCCAATCTGCTCGCCGGGCGGCCGGATGCGGTGCGATTGGCGGTCAAGCTGCCCGACAATGCCGCCGCGCAATTGCTGCTCGCCGACGAGGCGGCGCGGCAGGGC
>JAKCCP010000219.1 GCA_021841985.1 Pseudomonadota bacterium
CGCCGGCGCGCCGGACCGCGTCGCCCGGCTCGCCGCCGGCGTCCCGCTGGGGCGCGCCGGCAGCGCCGCCGAGGTGGCGGACGCGGTCGCGTTCCTGCTCTCCGACCGGGCGGCCTATATCACCGGCGCCATTCTGCCGGTCTCGGGCGGGCGCTGACCCCTGAGCGAGAACGCAGCGACGGGCGACACCGCTCTCGCGCGTGAGGTTGCGCGTCGGCGGAGCTTTGCCATCATCTCCCACCCCGACGCCGGCAAGACCACGCTCACCGAGCAATTGCTCCAGGTCGGCGGCGCGATTCAGCTCGCCGGCCAGGTGCGCGCCAAGGGCGAGCGCCGCCGCACGCGCTCGGACTGGATGGCGATCGAGCGGGCGCGCGGCATTTCCGTCGTCACCTCGGTGATGACCTTCGAGCATGACGGCGTCGTGTTCAACCTGCTCGACACCCCCGGGCACGAGGATTTTTCGGAAGATACCTACCGCACCCTGACCGCCGTCGATTGCGCGGTGATGGTGATCGATGCCGCCAAGGGGATCGAGGCGCGCACCCGCAAATTATTCGAGATCTGCCGCCTGCGCGACATCCCGATCATCACCTTCATCAACAAGATGGACCGCGAGAGTCTTGATCCGTTCGCGCTGTTGCAGGAGATCGCCGACAGCCTCGCGCTCGATACCGCGCCGCTCACCTGGCCGGTCGGGCGCGCGAGCGGGTTTGTCGGGGCGATCCCGCTCGCCGACGAGGCGTTTCATCTCGATCTGCCGGCAGCGGATCCGCGCCGCATGGCGCTCGCGGAAGAGATCGAATTGGCGCGGGCGGCGTTGCCGTCGTTTTCGCTCGCGGATTTTCGCGCCGGGCATTTGACGCCGGTGCTGTTCGGCGCCGCCCTCAAGGGGATCGGGGTTGACGATCTGCTCGCCACTCTCGCCCAGTATGGCCCGCCGCCGCGGGCGCAGGCGGCGACGGAGCGCGTGGTTTCGGCGACCGAGCCGGCGCTGACCGCGCTGGTTTTCAAGATCCAGGCCAATATGGACCCCAATCACCGTGACCGCATCGCGTTCGCCCGCATCTGCTCGGGGCGTTTGACACGCGGGATGCGGCTGCGCCAGGTGCGCACCGGCCGCACCATCCCGCTCACCGCGCCGCAATTCTTCTTCGCGCGCGAACGGGCGCTCGCCGAGGAGGCCTATGCCGGCGATGTCGTCGGCATTCCCAATCATGGGGGCTTGCGCATCGGCGACACCCTCACCGAAGGCGAGACGCTGCGTTTCATGGGCGTGCCCGCTTTCGCCCCGGAAATTCTACGGCGGGTGCGGCTCGATGACGCGATGAAGGCGAAGAAGCTGCGTCAGGCGCTGCCCGAACTCGCCGAGGAGGGGGTGGTGCAGGTCTTCCGCCCGCTCGATGGCTCGCCGCCGCTGGTCGGCGTCGTCGGCGCGTTGCAGCTCGATGTCCTGCAAGCGCGGCTCGCCGCCGAATATGGTGTCGCCATCGGCTTCGACCCTTCCCCCTTCGCGCTCGCGCGCTGGCTCGGCGGCCCGCCGGCCGCGCTTGCCGCGTTCATCGCCCGCGAGAAGAGCGCCATCGCCGAGGATATCGATGGCGACCCGGTATTCCTCGCCACCTCGGCCTTCATGCTCCGCCGCACCGCCGAGCACGCGCCTGATCTCGTGTTCCGTGACCTCAAGGATAGCGAGCGCCAGCCCTGAACGCCGGCACTGCCCAGGGGACAAAAGTTTTTTGGTTCTTTTTTTCAAAAAAGAACAATTTCCCCCATTTTATGCCTTTCACCCCGCCCCCGTCGCGTGACGCGCGAAGGCTTGGGCGAGCGTCGCGTAAATCTCCCGCTTGAACGGCACCGCGATTACGGGAAGTTCGGCGAGCGTCGCCCAGCGCCAGGCGTCGAACTCCGCCGGGAGATGGGCATCGAGCCGGATATCCTCGTCCTCGCCGAGGAAGCGGAGCGCGAACCAGCGCTGTCTCTGCCCACGATAGCGCCCGCCGAGCGCCCGGCCGATCAGCTCCGCCGGCAGATCATAGGTCAGCCATTGCGGGTATTCGTCGATGATCTCGGCGTGAGCGGTGCCGATCTCCTCGGCGAGTTCGCGCCGCACCGCATCGCGCGGCGTCTCCTCGGGATCGATCCCGCCTTGCGGCATTTGCCAGGCCCGCGCGAGATGGAGCGGCTGGCGGGCATCGGCGCGGCGCGCGATCAGCACCTGGCCGGCGCGGTTGAACAGCATCGCGCCGACATTGGGGCGATAGGGCAGAGGGTCGGCGTCACTCGCCATGGTTCGGCGTCTCCGGTTTTGCCGCGGCTGGCGGCACGACGATCAGCGCGCTCGCCGGCACGAGGGCGAGGCCGTGGGTGGCGAGCGTTCCCGCCCAGGCGGCGATGCGCGCGACCGTCACCGGGCGCGGCAGATCGGCGAGGCCGAGCGCGCTGCCATGGGCCAGGGCCCGTTCGGCGAGCTGGTCGAGGGCGGCGCTGATGGCCGCTTCGCTCGGCGAAGAATCGACGATGAGATCGATCGCCCGGCCAGGGATATCGGCCGGCGCCGGCGCGCCCGGTCGCGGGTCGATATAGAACAGGCCGCGCCGGGCGAGATCACGCTGCAACAGGCTGAAATTGACGCTTTGGGCGGCGAAACGCTCACCGTGCAGTCCGTCCAGCGCCCCTGTCGTCCCGGCATACCCGGTGATGCGGGAGAGCGCCCACTCCAGCCGCCGCGCATTCTCCGCCGCGGGCGCGCCGGTGAGCAGGGTCTCCGGGCCGGCATCGTTGAGCGGATAATTCTGCGGCTCGAGCGGGAGCGAGAGCAGGATCTCATGCCCCCGCGCCCGGGCGGCGGCGAGCAGCGGCGTGGGATCGGCGGCATAGGGCGAGAACGCCAGCGTCACCGCGGCCGGCAGATCGTCGATCGCGGCGGTGCTCTCGGCGGCGGAGAGGCCGATGCCGCTGAGAATGAGGCCGATGCGCGGGCGGCGATCGTTGGGATCGGTGCCGCCGGCGTAGAGGATGCGTGGCGCCTGCCCGTCCGGCCCGATCCGGGGGAGGAGGGCGCCGGGATAATCCGGTGCCGATTCCGCAAGCGTGGCATCGGGCGCGGCGATCGCGACGCCCGGCACGCGCGCGCGCGCGGAGCTGGCCGTTGTCGCGGCGGCGTTGTCGCTCTCTCCCGCCGCCCCCGCGGCGAGGTGGGCGGCCGCGCTCGGGGCGGAGGTGGGCAGGGGCGGCGCGCCGAGGAGGGCAAGCACGACGAAAGTCAGGCCCACCGCGCCGAGCACCACCGCCCAGAAGACGGCGAGCGCCAGAGCGGGCCAGGAGAGCCGCGCCGGCGCTGGATCGCTGTCCGCCATCACCGCCAGCGGGCGTCTCGTCAGTTGGAGGAGGCGCGCTTCGTCGCCGCCATCGCGTTGATCAATTTCAGCCCTTGCTGGAGCTGAAAATCGGTGTCCGTCTTGGCGGGATCGAAGGTGGGCCAATTCGCCGGCGGGCGGGACGGGATCTCCTTGGCGGTCACGGGCAGATCATTGCGCGCCGGCGGCGGCTGCGCCGTGCCGCCGCTATTGGTGATGGTGTGGTTGAGATCGGCTTCGCGCTCAGGCAGCAGCGCCGAGTTGGTCTCGCGGGTCTCATGCACCTCGACATCGGGGGTGATGCCGAGCCCCTGGATGGAACGGCCGGAGGGGGTGTAATAGCGCGCCGTGGTGAGGCGGATGGCGCCGTTATTGCCGGGCAGCGGGATGACCGTCTGCACCGAGCCCTTGCCGAAGCTGCGGGTGCCGAGCAGCACCGCGCGGCGGTCGTCCTGCAAGGCGCCGGAGACGATCTCGCTCGCCGAGGCGGAGCCGTTATTGATCAGGACGACGAGCGGCAGGCCGCCGGTGAGATCGCCGCCGGACTTGGCATCCCAACGCTGGCTGTCATCGGGATGGCGGGCGCGGGTGGAAACGATCTCGCCGTGATTGAGAAAATCATTGGATACCGCGACCGCCTGGTCGAGCAGCCCGCCGGGATTGTTGCGGAGATCAAGGATGAAGCCCTTGATATGCCCGTTCGCCTGCGCTTGCAATTTCTGCACCGCCTGGCGGATGCCGCTGTCGCTTTGCTCGGTGAATTGCGAAAGCCGGATATAGCCGATATCGCCCTCGAGCGACGAGCGCACCACCTGGATATGGATGATCTCGCGCTTCATCGAGACCTCGATCGGCTTTTCGACGCCCTCGCGCTTGATCGTCAGGGTGATCTTGCTGTTCGGCGTGCCGCGCATCTTGTCGACGGCGTCGTTCAGGCTGAGCCCCTGGACGCTTTTGCCGTCGAGCGAGAGGATGAGATCCCCGGCCTTGATGCCGGCGCGCGCCGCCGGGGTGTCGTCGATCGGACTGATCACCTTGATGAAGCCGTTGTCCTGCGTCACCTCGAGGCCGAGGCCGCCGAATTCGCCGCGGGTCTGCACCTGCATGTCCTGGAACGCCTTGGCGTTCATGTAGCTGCTATGCGGATCGAGCCCGGTGAGCATGCCGTTGATCGAATTCTCGACCAGTTCACGATCGCCCACCGGCTCGACGTAATCGGCGCGGACGCGCTCGAAAACGTCGCCGAACAGGCTGAGCAGGCGGTAGGTGTCGGCGTTGTCGGCGTTGTCGGCGAAAGCGGTGGCGATGCCGATATGGTGCGAAAGCCGCGCCATTTCCGGCGAAACAGCGATGCCGGCCAGGAACGCGGCGCCGAGCAACAGACCGTTGCGTAGCTTCATCCTCATGATCCTCTTGCGCCTGTGCGCTTGTCGCGAATGACCCCAGAGAGGCAAGCCGCTAAGCCTGCCCAATAATTCCGCCCCCTGCAACTACCCCCCGTGCGACCCGCCATCGGTGTGAAGCCAGGGAGCGGGATCGACGGCCTCGCCATGATGGCGCAATTCCACATACAGCAAATGCGGCGGCCCGTCATCGTGCGCCATTTCCCCGACCGGATCGCCGGGATGCAGCGCCTGTCCCACTTCCAGGGTCAGGCGCGCAAGCCCCGCGAGGACGAAATCATAGCCCCGGCCGCAATCGACGATCACGATCACGCCATAACTGCGAAATGGTCCCGCGAACACCGCCCGTCCGGCGCAAGGCGAGACGACACGGGCGGCGGGGGGCGGCTGAAAGGACATGCCCTGCGCCGGGCCGGCTTCGCCTTGCGCGCCGAAATGGCCGATGACGGCCCCGGCGACCGGGGCGATGAGGGCGCGGCGCGGCGGCCCTGGTCCGGGGCCGCTCGGGGTGGCGAGCAGGGCCGCCTGTTCGCGTGCGGCGCGTGACGCGGCGGCATCGGCGTGGCGCCGGGTGAGCGCCTCGGCGGCGGCGCGGGCGCGTTTTCTGGCCGCGTCGCGGTCGGCGGCGAGGCGGGCGAGGGCGGAGCGGAGATCGGCGGCGTGGGCGGCGTCGGCGGCGGCCTCACGGGCGGCGGCGCCGGCGGCGTCGGCTTCGGCGCGCGCGGTCTCCTGCGCCGCGCCGATCCGTTGATCGAGGGTCGCGGCCAGCGCCGTCTGCGCCGCCACATCCGAAGCCAGCCGGCTCCGCGCCGCCTCGGTCTCGGCGCCGAGGGCGGCAACCGTCGCCGTCTCGCGCTGGAGCGACGCCGCCTCGGCGGCGATCTCGCGGGCGAGACCCCGCACCACCAGAACATCGCCGATCGCGGCCTCCGGCGCGGCTGGTGCTGCGAGCAGGGTTTCGGTGGGATAGAGCGAAAGCCGGACGGCGAGCGGCAGCAGACGCTGCAACGCCGCCGCCGTCGCCTGCCGCCGCGTCTCCGCCTCGGCGGCGCGGGCTTGCAGGGCGGCGAGGCGCTGCATCGCCGCCGCGCTCTCTTCCTCGGCGCTGCGCAGCCGCGAAGCCGCCGCCGCGCGCTCACGCTCGAGCCGCGCCGCTTCCGCCGTGGCGGCAGCGGCGCGCGCGCGGGCATCCGCCGCCGCCGCGCGATGTTCGGTCTCGTTTTCCTGGGTGTCGCGGAGATCGGCGGCGACGCCGCTTTCCGGCGGCGGCGTTCCCGCCGCGGCGCCGGCCTCTTCCGCCGCGAGCGCCGGCGGCCAGAGGAGCGGCGCCAACGCCAGCAGCGCCCACCATTTTGGCATCGCGCGCTTAGCCGAAGAGCGGCTTCCCGGTCATCTCGCGCGGCTGAGCGAGGCCGAGCAAGACGAGCAGGCTCGGCGCGAGATCGGCGAGGCGGCCGTCATGGAGCGTCCGGGGCAGCGTTTCGGGATGGGCGCCGAACAGCATCACCGGCACCGGGTTGGTGGTGTGGGCGGTATAGGGCGCGCCGGTTTCGGGATCGCGCATCAATTCGCAATTGCCGTGATCGGCGGTGACGATCATCGCCCCGCCGGCTTTCTCGATCGCCGCCATGATCGCGCCGAGGCCGCGATCGACCGCTTCCACGGCGCGGATCGCCGCCGGGAGACTGCCGGTATGGCCGACCATGTCGGGATTGGCGAAATTGAGCACGATCAGATCGTATTGGCCCGCGCCGATCGCGGCGACGGCTTTTTCCGTCACCTCCGGCGCCGACATTTCCGGCTGGAGATCATAGGTCGCGACCTTGGGCGAGGGCACCAGGATACGGTCCTCGCCGGGGAACGGGGTTTCCTCGCCGCCGTTGAAGAAATAGGTGACATGGGCGTATTTCTCGGTCTCGGCGATGCGCAACTGCTTGCGGCCGGCTTGCGCGACCACGCCGCCGAGGAGATTTTCCATCGAAAGCGGCGGAAACAGTGCCGCGAGATCGGAGGCCAGCGTGGTGCTGTATTGCGTCATGCCGAGGCGGGCGGCGAACGCGATCCGGCGTGGGCGGGGGAAGCCGGAAAACGCCGCGCCCACTAGCGCGCCGAGGATCTCGCGCACGCGATCGGCGCGGAAATTGAAACAGAGCAGGCCATCGCCGTCCTGCATGCCGCGATAGCCGCCGATCACCGCCGGGACGATGAATTCGTCGGTGATGTGCTCGGCATAGGCGGCATCGATCGCCGAGGCGGCATCGGCGAAGGCCGGCCCCTCGGCCGCGGCGATGGCGAGATAGGCCTTGCGCACCCGCTCCCAGCGCTGATCGCGGTCCATGGCGTAATAGCGGCCGGAGACGGTGGCGATTTTCGCGCCTTCCGGGAGGGCGGCGCGGAAGGCGGCGAGAATGCCGGCGGCGGATTGCGGCGGCATGTCGCGGCCATCGGTGATCGCGTGGACCATGACCGGAATATCGGCGCTGGTGAGCAGCCGGGCGAGGGCGAGGGCATGGCGGTCATGCGCATGCACGCCGCCGGGCGAGACGAGGCCGAGCAGATGGCAGGTGCCGCCCGAGGCCCGGAGCGCCGCGATGAGCGCGGTGAGGGCCGGATTGCCGGCCAGCGCGCCGTCGCGGATCGCGGCGTCGATGCGCGGCAATTCCTGCATCACCACCCGCCCGGCGCCGATATTGAGATGCCCGACCTCGGAATTGCCCATCTGCCCCGCCGGCAGCCCGACATCCTCGCCCGAGGCTTGGAGCAGCGCGTGCGGCGAGGTCGCCCAGAGACGGTCGAAATGCGGCGTCTGCCCGAGGCGGACGGCGTTGTCGGCGCTCGCCTCGCGCCAGCCCCACCCATCGAGAATGACCAGCATCACCGGCCGTGGCGGCATCGCTTTACGCTCCTGTTCCTGGCCTGTTCCTGGCCTGTCCCTGGCGCGCGGATCACGCGCTGAGGGCAACCCCTGCCCACCGCGCCGGCGCCGCGCTAACATCCTCATCCCACACCCGAGATGGGTATATCATTTACGAGGAAATGCGCCATGCTCGTCGATCATCGCACCTACACCGTCCGCCCTGGCACGCTGGCCAAGCAGATCGCGCTCTATGAACAATTCGGCCTCGCCGCGCAGCAGCGCCATCTCGGCAAGCCGCTCGCCTGGCTGGTGACCGAGAGCGGCGAGTTGAACACCTATGTCCATATCTGGGTTTATGCCGATGCCGCCGACCGCGCGCGCAAGCGGGCGGCGATGCAGGCCGATCCGGAATGGATCGCTTTTCTCACGAAATCGACCGAGATGGGCTATCTCATCAAACAGGAAACCAAGCTGATGACCCCGGCCGCCTTCGCGCCGCTCGTCCTGCCGGTGCCGGGCCACGGCTAGGCGAGCGCGCAGCCCCGCCGCCCGCGCTCTTGCGCGCGGCCGCGGGGCTGGTTAAAAATTATTCCGAATGAAAGATTTAAGTGGCATTCCTCAATGTGGAGCAGCCGGATAGATGGATAAAAACAAGGCGCTGGATGCGGCGCTGACGCAGATCGAGCGGGCCTTCGGCAAAGGCTCGGTGATGCGTCTCGGGTCGAAGAGGATCGATGAGCAGATCGATGTCATTTCCTCCGGCTCGCTCGGGCTCGATCTCGCGCTCGGCATCGGCGGGCTGCCGCGCGGGCGCATCGTCGAGATTTACGGCCCGGAAAGCTCCGGCAAGACCACGCTCGCCCTCCACGCGATCGCCGAGGCGCAGAAGCGCGGCGGCACCTGCGCCTTCATCGATGCCGAGCACGCGCTCGATCCCACCTATGCCCGCAAGCTCGGGGTCGATGTCGATAATCTCCTGATCAGCCAGCCCGATACCGGCGAGCAGGGGCTGGAGATCGCCGATACCCTGGTGCGCTCGGGGGCGGTCGACATCATCGCCATCGACAGCGTCGCCGCCCTGGTGCCGCGCGCCGAACTCGAGGGCGAGATGGGGGATTCGCATGTCGGCCTCCATGCGCGCCTCATGAGCCAGGCGCTGCGCAAGCTCACCGGCAGCGTCTCGCGCGGCAAGACGATGCTGATCTTCCTCAACCAGATCCGCCTCAAGATCGGCGTCATGTTCGGCAACCCGGAGACCACGACCGGCGGCAACGCGCTGAAATTCTACGCCTCGATCCGCATGGAAATCCGCCGCATCGGCCAGATCAAGGACCGCGAGACGGTGGTCGGCAACCAGACGCGGGTGAAAGTGGTCAAGAACAAGCTCGCGCCGCCGTTCCGCCAGGTCGAATTCGATATCATGTACGGCGAGGGCATCAGCAAGGTCGGCGAATTGATCGATCTCGGCGTCAAGGCCAATGTGGTGGAGAAATCCGGCGCATGGTTCAGCTATGACAGCCAGCGCATCGGCCAGGGGCGCGAGAACGCCAAGCAGTTCCTTCGCGACCACCCGAACGTCGCGGCGGCGATCGAGCAGAAGGTGCGCGAGCAATCCGGCGTGGTCGCGAACGCGATGCTGGCGACCGCCGGCGAGGAGGAGGCCGAGCTGCCCGACTGATTCCGGTGGGATAAGCCTTGGGTCTTGCCTTTTGCGCCGCGCTGACCGATCTACTGCCTATCCAACCGGACCCGCTCGGTCCACTTTCGGCAACAGGCAGGCAAGAGGCAAGCGGTCGCGCAATGTTCATCGAAACTGAAGGCACGCCGAACCCGGCGACACTGAAATTCCTTCCCGGCCGGACGGTCATGGCGCAGGGCACGGCGGATTTCGCCGCCGCCGAGGCCGCGGAGCGGAGCCCGCTGGCGACGGCGCTGTTCGATCTCCCCGGCGTCGCCCGGGTCTTTCTCGGCCATGATTTCATCACCGTGACCAAGAGCGAGGCTTTGGACTGGCAGGCCTTGAAGCCGCAGATTCTCGGCGTGGTCGTCGAGCATTTCGCCGCCGGCCGGGCGGTGATCGCCGGCGCGGAGGCCGAGGCCGACGAGGACGTCGCCCCCGAGGATGCCGAGATCGTCTCGCAGATCAAGGAACTGCTCGATACCCGCGTGCGCCCGGCGGTGGCCGGCGACGGCGGTGACATCGTCTTTCGCGGCTATCGCGACGGGATCGTGCGGCTTCACATGCAGGGTGCCTGCAGCGGCTGTCCGTCTTCGCGCGCGACCCTCAAGCATGGTGTCGAAAACATGCTCCGCCACTATATCCCCGAGGTGGTCGCGGTCGAGCAGGTCGAGGTTTAAGCATAAAAAAATGTTCTTTTTTGAAAAAAATTCTCCCCTGGGCAGTGCCTGCGGCACTGCCACTCCGAGAAAACGGGATAAAAGTCTTTTTGCTTCTTTTTCTTCAGAAAAAGAAGATTTTTTCTTTGCGTTCGATTGCAGGAGGAAGGGATGAGTCTCGATCCGAGCGCGCTGGCGGCGTTGTTTACCGAGGCGCGCACCCATTTCAAATGGACCGATCAGCCGGTTTCCGATGAGACGCTCCATGAACTCCATGATCTTTTGCGCATGGGTCCGACCTCGGCCAATTGTTCGCCGGCGCGGTTTATTTTCCTGCGCGGCGCGGCGGCGAAGGAGCGGCTGAAGCCGGCGCTGTCGCCGGGCAATGTGGAGAAGACGATGGCCGCGCCGGTGACCGTGATCGTCGCTTATGATCCGCGATTTTATGAGCATTTGCCACGACTCTTCCCGCATGCCGACGCACGCGCATGGTTTGCCGACAATCCGGCGCTCGCCGAGGAGACGGCGTTTCGCAACGGCACGCTGCAAGGGGCCTATCTGATCATCGCGGCGCGGGCGCTGGGGCTCGATTGCGGGCCGATGTCGGGCTTCGACAAGGAGAAAGTCGATCACGCCTTCTTCGCCGGGCGCGGCTGGCGGAGCAATTTCCTGGTCAATCTCGGCCATGGTGACGCGAGCGTGTTGTTTCCGCGGAGCCCAAGGCTCGATTTCGCCGAAGCCTGTGAAATCCTCTGACCGCGAGGACAAAGTGCATTTTCGGACCGCGTTGATCGTCGGCGCCGGCGCCGGATTGAGCGCGGCGCTGGCGCGCCGGCTCGCCGAGCAAGGTACCAGGGTTGCGCTGGCGGCGCGGAATGCCGAAAAACTCGCGCCCTTGGCCGCCGAAATCGGCGGGGTTGCGCTGGCTTGCGATGCGGCGATGCCGGACGAGGTGGCGGCGCTTTTCACCGAGACCGACCGGCTGGGCCTCATACCGGATTGCGTGATCTATAACCCGAGCCGGCGCTTGCGCGGCCCGATCGCCGATCTGGATCCGGCGGCGGTGGCCGAGGCGCTGGCGGTTTCCGCCTATGGCGGGTTTCTCGTCGGCCAGCAGGCGGCGCGGCGAATGCTCGCGCGCGGCGCCGGCGCGATCGGGTTCACCGGGGCGTCGGCGAGCGTCAAGGGCTATGCGCTCTCGGCCCCCTTCGCGATGGGGAAATTCGCGTTGCGCGGCCTCGCCCAGAGCATGGCGCGCGAGCTGCATCCCCAAGGCGTCCACGTCGTGCATCTAGTCATCGATGGCGGTATTCGTGGCGAGCACCATCCACCGCCGGCGGATGCGCCCGACTCCCTCCTCGATCCCGATGCGGTCGCGGCGACCTACCTGGCCGCCTTGCAGCAGCCGCGGAACGCCTGGAGCTTCGAGGTCGAACTGCGCCCCTGGGTCGAGCGGTTTTAAAAACCGCCAGCATTTTGTCAGTGATGCCCGCCGAAGCCGCCATGGAAGCCACCGTGGCCGCCGAAGCCGTGCCCGCCGAAGCCGTGGCCCCAATTGCCGCCCCCGAAACCGTGGCCGGCAAAGCCATGTCCCCAGCCGCCCCGACCCCACCCGCCGTGGTCCCAGCCACCGCGGTCCCAGCCGCCACCCCACATGCCGCCAAAACCGTCGCCCCAGCCGCCCCAACCATCGCCCCAGCCGCCGACGACCGGCCCACCATAGCCATAGCCCTCGCCACAGGCGGCGAGGGCGAGGCAGAGGAGGACGACGATCGTCGCCGACGCGGTCTTGGTCACGCCATGGCGTCTCGGTCTTGCGGCGAGCGCCGCGGGCCGGGGATCATTCGCGGTCATAGACGTCGACGTAGCTCACGGCCTTGCCTCCGCCTGCGCTTTTCGCGCCTTCGCAGGTCATTTTCCGCCGGTCCGGCGCGACCGTGCAGGTCATGCTGTCGGTCTCGCCCTCCGGTCCCTTGAAGCTCGCTTGCAGACGATCCGGCGCGAGCATGCGGAAGGAGGCGGTGGTATCCTCGCTGATCGGGTAGAATTCGCCATTGCCGGGAGTGTCGTGGGATTCGAGCGAGGGCCGCCCTTGCGCGTCCTTCACCGTCACCGTCCAGCGGACATGGACGGCATCGACACGCTCGAAATCGAGCGCCATGTCGGTCGGCGCCGGCTCGCCCGGCGGCAGTTTCGAGAGCGCGCGGTCCCAGCGCCAGTGGCCGATGAAAGGGCTGTTTTCGTCGGCGCGAGCGGCTCCCGCCGCCGCCAGGCAGAGCGCCCCGCATATCACGAAGCCCATGCGCCATCCGTGCCAGTCATGCCGATGCGTCACGCCTGATCCCTCCTCTCGCCGTTCACAACACTCATTCCCCCACATCGCCGAGGACGACGCGGTTTGTGTGTCGTGATCGAAGGGTGATGGGTTTCGGCCGCCGATGCAAGCGCCGGCGCCGAGGTAGGGCAAGCTGCGCAAACTTCATCAATTTGTCATGTCGATTTACCACATCCCTGGCGCCGCCGGCGCGGCGGAAGGCGCTGGCGCCCTTTGTTTCGAGTGGTCTGCGCGTCCCTGAAATGCGAGAGCATTTCAGGGACAAGACACTAGGCGTTGCCGGTCGGCTTCGTTATGGTCGCGCCGGCCGCATGAGCGGCCGCTGGTGACGATCAAGGGAGGGGAAGGTGCCGCGGCGTTTTTTTGATCCGATCTTCATATTCGGGGTCGCCCTGTTCGGCCTTTTACTGCTGAGCGGCGGCGCCGCGCGCGCCGATGCGCCGCTGCCGCTGGAACTCAACAAGCTCGAACCCTTGACCCAGGGCGAGGCCGGGTGCCGGGTCTATTTCGTGGTCACCAACCCCGACGCCGAAACGGTCGGGCAGTTGCGGCTCGACCTCATCCTGTTCGGCACCGATGGCGTGATCCTGCGCCGGATCGCGCTCGATCTCGGCCCGCTGGCGGCGAAGAAAACCGGGGTGCGGCTGTTCGATTTGCAGGGCCTCGCCTGCGATTCGATCGGGCGCGTGCTGATCAATGACGTCCTCGCCTGTCATGCCGGTGACAAGCCGGGCGGCAATGCCGAACAGGAACGGGCCGCCTGTCTCGATCGTCTGACGCTCAGCTCGCGGACCAAGGTGCCGCTCGCGAAGTAAGGCCGGCACGCCGGATTGCAATGCCGTGGGCGGGGCCCAAATCTTGCCCATGACGCCCGCGCTGGAGCCGGCTTTGCGTCTTGGCGTGTTCGCCACCGTGTTCGCGGTGATGGCGGCATGGGAGGCGCTCGCGCCGCGGCGCCGCCTCGCGGTCGGGCGGGGGCGGCGCTGGCCGCGCAATCTCGCTCTCGTCATCCTCGATACCATGATCGTGCGGGCCTTGTTTCCGACCGCGGCGATCGGCGTCGCCATGCTGGCGGCGGCGCATGGGTGGGGGATTTTCGCGGCATTGCCGGCGCCGCCCGGGATGGGGTTACGCTGGCTGGCGTTTGGCGTGAGCCTGCTCCTGCTCGATCTCGCGATCTACGCCCAGCACGTTCTCTTTCATCTCGTCCCGCCGCTCTGGCGGCTGCATCGCGTGCATCACGCCGACCCCGATTTCGATGTCACCACCGGGGTGCGGTTTCATCCCGGCGAGATCGTGTTGTCGCTGTTGATCAAATTCGCCGTCATCATCGCCCTCGGGGTGCCGGCGACGGCGGTGTTCGCCTTTGAAATCATCCTCAACGCGACGTCGCTGTTCAACCACGCCAATGCCCGCCTGCCGGCGCGGCTGGATCGCTGGCTGCGGCTGATCCTGGTCACGCCGGATATGCATCGCGTTCACCATTCGGTGATCCGGCGTGAGACCGACAGCAATTTCGGCTTCAACCTGCCGTGGTGGGACCGGCTGTTCGGCACCTATCGCGCGGCGCCCGAGGCCGGGCAGGAGGGAATGCGGATCGGCCTCGACGAATTCGCCGATCCCCGGGAACTCGCGCTATGGCGCACGCTGCTGCAGCCGGCCCGAAACCCGGCGGGTCTCCGCCCCCGCCGTCCATGCGCCCGCCGCTAATGCGCCGCCTCGGCCCAATTGGCGCCGATCCCGGTTGCGACCACCAGCGGCACGCTGAGTGCCGCGGCCTCGCGCATCACCTCGCCGACGAGGGCGGCGGTGGCCTCGGCCTCCGTCGCCGGCGCTTCGAGCAGCAATTCGTCATGCACCTGGAGCAGAAGCCGCGCGGCGAGGCCGGCGCCGGCGAGGGCGGGGGCGAGCCGCACCATCGCGCGCTTGATGACATCGGCCGCCCCCCCTTGCAGCGGCGCGTTGATCGCCTGGCGTTCGGCGTAGGCGCGGCGGGCGGCGTTGCGGTCATTGATGCCCGGGATGTAGCAGCGCCGCCCGAGCGGCGTTTGCACATAGCCCTGCTCGCGGGCGAGGTTTTTCATCCGCTCCATATAGGCGCGAATCCCGGGATAGCGGGCGAAATAGGCGTCGATATAGAGCCGCGCCTCGCCGGGCGTGGTGCCGAGCTGACGGGCGAGACCGAAGGCGCTAGATCCGTAGATGATGCCGAAATTGATCGCCTTGGCGCGCCGCCGGGTCAGCGCGTCCATCCCCGCCATCGGCACCCCGAACACCTCGGAGGCGGTGCGGGCGTGGATGTCCTCGCCGCGCGCGAAGCTGTCCTTGAGCGAGGGCAGATCGGCGACATGGGCGAGGAGACGAAGCTCGATCTGCGAGTAGTCGGCGCTGATCAGAAGATGGCCGGGGGCGGCGATGAAGGCGCGGCGGATGCGCCCGCCCTCTTCGCTGCGCACCGGAATGTTTTGCAGATTGGGGTCGGTCGAGGAGAGCCGCCCGGTGCTGGTCACCGCCATCGCGAAGCTGGTATGGACGCGCCCGGTCGCGGGATTGATCTGGGTGACGAGGGCATCGGCGTAGGTCGATTTCAGCTTCGCCAATTGCCGCCAGGCGAGAATGCGGGCCGGGATTTCGTGGCCGTCCTCGGCGAGGCTCTGCAACACCGCGGCATCGGTGCCCCAGGCGCCGGTTTTCATCCGCTTGCCGCCGGAAAGCTTGAGTTCGTCGAACAGCACCTCGCCGAGCTGCTTGGGGCTCGCGAGATTGAAAGGACGACCGGCGAGGGCGTGGATATCGCGCTCCATCTCCGCCATGCGCGCGGCGAATTCGACGGAAATGCGTGAAAGCTCGGCGGCGTCCACCAAAACGCCTTCCCGCTCCATCGCCAGCAAGACCGGAATGAGCCGCCGTTCGATCTGCTCATAGAGCGCCAGCGCCTGATTGGCGCGCAACGCCGGGCGCAAACGATGCCACAGCCGGAGCGTGACATCGGCATCCTCGGCGGCATAGGCGGTGGCGCGTTCCAGCGGCACGGCGGCGAAGGCGAGACGGGCGCGGCCGGTGCCGGTGACCTCGTCATAGGAGATCGGGCGGTGGCCGAGATGGAGATGCGCGAGTTCATCCATCCCATGCCCATGCGCGCCGGCCGCCTGGGCGTAGGAGATCAGCATGGTGTCGTCGATCGGCGTGATCTCGGGAACGCCGGCGCCGGCGAGGACGGCGAGGTCGAACTTGGCATTTTGCAGGATTTTCAGGACCGACCCGTCGGCGAGGAGCGGCGCGAGCGCGGCGAGGGCGACCTCCGGCGTGAGCGCGGTCGCGGCGCCCTCGTGGCGGAGCGGGAGGTAGCAGGCGCGGCCGGGGGCGGTCGCGAGCGAGACGCCGATGAGGCGCGCCCGGAGCGCATCGAGCCCGTCGGTCTCGGTATCGAGGGCGAGATGGCCGCGCGCCTCGGCCTCGGCGATCCAGCGCGCGAGCGTGTCGGCATCGCTCACCGTCTCGTAGGGGCCGAAGCCGAGCTGGCTTTCGGGCGCGCGCGGGGCGGCGCTGGTGGCCGGCGTCGGCGCGGCGCTGGCCGGGGCATCGAGGCCGAGGCGCTGGCGCAGGCTGCGGAAATCCTGCGCCGCGAGCCACGCCGCGAGACGCTCGCGATCCGGCGCCGCGACGGCGAGGGCGGCCAATGGGCGGGACAGCGGCGCATCCTCGCGCAAAGTGACCAATTGTCGCGAAAGCCGCGCCGCCTCGGCATTCTCGATCAAGGCGTCACGCCGCTTGGAGGGCTTCATCGCCGGAGCGGCGGCCAGAACGGCATCGAGATCGCCGAATTCGCCGAGCAATTGCGCGGCGGTTTTCGGCCCGATGCCGGGAACGCCGGGGACGTTATCGACGGCGTCGCCCATCAGCGCCTGGAGATCGATCAATTTTTCCGGCGCGACGCCGAATTTTTCGAAAACCTCCGCCGGGCCAATCGGTTTTTGCTTGATCGGATCGAGCAGGCTGACGCCGGGGCGGATCAACTGCATCAGATCCTTGTCCGAAGACACGATCACCGTCTCGCCGCCGGCGTCCTCGGCGGCGCGGGTGTAGGCCGCGATCAGGTCATCGGCCTCCCAATCGACGGCGTCGATGGCGGGAACGCCGAAGGCCTCCGTCGCCTCGCGCACCAGGGCGAATTGCGGCACCAGCTCGGGCGGCGGCGCGGGGCGCTGGGCCTTGTAGGCGGGATAGAGGCGGGTGCGGAACGTATGCCGCCCGGCATCGAAAATCACCGCGAGATGGCTGCCGGTATGCTCGCGCAGCAGCCGCGCCAGCATGTTGCAGAACCCGAACACGGCGTTCACCGGCGTGCCATCCGGCCGGGTCATCGGCGGGAGGGCGTGAAAGGCGCGAAAAATGAAGCCCGAGCCGTCGATCAGCACCAGGCGCGGCGGCGTGGCCACGGACGTCTCGGTCATGGCGCGTGAAGCCGGGCGGTCAATGCCCGTCGGCCGGCGCGACGCCCTCGTTGACGACGAACAGCCGCGAGCAATAGGGACACATCACCTCGCGGTCGGGAATGCGAAGATAGACGCGGGGATGCCCGAGCGGGCCGCCGCCGCCATCACAGGCGACCACGCGCTGATCGACATGGATGATTTCGGTGGGGATGATGGCGCGAGGCGTGGACGCGGTGGGGTCGGGAGACTGGGTATCGCCGGCGGGCATGGCCGTCCTCTCTGGTCGCTTGGCGGGCGGGATGATAGCGATGTCGGCCGGTTTTTCAACCGAGTGGCCGGAAGACACGCAGGGAAAGGCGGGAAGAGGAGCGCATGAGACGGCGGGCGGCGATGCTGGGCGTGGCGACGACACTGGTGGCATGTGCCGTCGCGCCGGAACGCCGCGAGAGCGTGGCAAAACCGCCGCCAGCCGAGGAAGACGGCGTTTTCGTCATGGCCGACGGCGCGCGGCTGCCTTATCGCCGCTGGCTGCCCGCCGATGCGCCGCCAAAAGCCGTCATCCTCGCGCTGCACGGTTTCAATGACAGCCGCGACGCCTTCGAAATCCCCGCCGCCGCCTTCGCCGCCGCCGGCATCGCCCTCTACGCCCCCGATCAGCGCGGCTTTGGCGCAGCCCCCGGGCGCGGGCGCTGGCCGGGCGCGGCCGCCTTGGCGCGCGATGCCGCCGCGATGGCCCGCCTGCTCCGCGCCCGCTATCCCGGCCTCCGCCTTTATCTGATGGGCGAGAGCATGGGCGGCGCGGTGCTGCTTTGTCTTGCAGCCAGCGCCGAGGCGCCGCCGGTCGATGGCTACGTGCTGGTCGCGCCGGCGGTCTGGGGGTGGTCGGAGATGAACGTCTTCCTCCGCGCCGCCCTCTGGCTCGGCGCCGGCGTTGCCCCCGATTGGCGGCTCTCGGGCGCCGCCGCGCATATCACCGCGAGCGACAACCGCGCCGCGTTGATCCGCCTTTCCACCGATCCGCTCACCATCCACGAGACCCGGATCGGCACCGTGCGCGGCCTCGTCGATCTGATGGACGAGGCGCAGAGGTCGAGCCGGCACGTCGCGGCGCCGACCCTGGTGCTCTATGGCGGCAAGGATGAATTGATACCGAAACGGGCGATGGCCGCGTCATGGCGGAAGCTGATGGCAGAGGCGCCGGCCGATTTGCGGCTGGCCTATTATCCCGGCGGCTATCACCTGCTGCTCCGCGATCACCAACGCGAGACGGCGATCGGCGACATCCTGCATTGGTTGCAGGCGCCGGCGGCACCGCTGCCCTCCGGCGCCGACCGCGCGGCGCAAATTTGGCTTGAGCGGGCCTGAAGGAAAAAAGATTCGTTCTTTTTAAAAAAAGAACCAAAAATTTTATCCCGTGGCGCTGTGCCACCGGCGTTATTCCGTCGTGTCTTTGGTCCCGAGGACATTTGCCGGGCGATAGAAATCGAGACTCCGGAGATCGCCCGCGGTGGGGAGAGAGTCGCTCGCGAAACCGCCGCCGAGCGCCTCGACAAGAGCGACCGAGGCGATCATGCGGCTCTGCTGGATGGTGACATCGGTGATTTCGTCACTCAGCTCGAGTTCCTGATCGGTGAGCACGGTGGTGTAGATCACCGTCCCCGCCTTGTATTCGTTGAGCGCGAAGGCAACATTGTCCTGCGCCGATTTCACCGCGATATCCTGCTGCGCCTTCTCTTGCGCGAGGATACGAAGCGCGACCAACTCATCTTCCACCTGCTGAAACGCGGTGAGCACGGTCTGGCGATAATTGGCGACCGCGGCATCATAATTGGCGCGCGCCGCGACCACCGCGGCGATTTGCCCGCCGCCCTCGAAGATCGGCGCATTGAACGCCGCCCCGAGCGCCCAGATGCGGTTCGGCATAGAAATCAAATTGGCAAGCTGCGGCCCGGTATAGCCATAAAGACTGCTGAGGCTGATCTGCGGGAAGAAAGCCGCGAGGGCGACGCCGATCAGCTCGTTTTCGGCCGCCATCTGACGCTCGGCGGCGGCGATGTCCGGCCGGCGCTGGAGCAAAGTGGAGGGGAGTGACGGCGGCATCGCCGGCACGTCATTGGGTAGCGCGCCAGGACTGATGCCGAGTTCCGCAGGCGGCTTGCCGATCAAGACCGCGATCGCGTGCTCATACTGCGCGCGGGCGACACCGACCGCGGTGAGCTGCGCCTGTGTCGTCTGCAATTCCGTCTGCGCGGTCAGGACATCGCCGCGCGCGACATAGCCGGCGTGATACTCGTTTTCGGCGATGCGGAGCGCGTCGGCGAATTGCTTGACATTGCTCTCCAGCACGGCGGCAAGTGAATCCTCGCCGCGCAGATTGAAATAGGCGCTCGCCAGCGCCGCCTGCGCCGAGAGCCGGGCGTTGGCGACCTCGGCGGCGCTATATTGCGCGAGATCGACATCGCTCGCGATCTGGCGGCGGATCTCGCCCCAGACATCGAGATCCCAGCTTCCATTTCCCTGTAGCGTGTATTGGTTGCCGACGAAACCCGAAGCGCCGGAGACGGCAACGCCATTGCCGGTGGAGACGATGCTGTTGCTGCCGCCGCCGACCCCGGTGCGCTGGAAATTGCCGACGGCGCTGAGTACCGGAAACAGATTGGCCTGCGCTTCCTGCACGATCGCCTGGGCGTTGCGGTAATTCGCTTCTGCCTGAGCCAGCGTGTAGTTGGAGATATCGATCTGACGTTCGAGCTGGTCGAGGAGTGGGTCGTGATAGATCAGCCACCAGGCGCCGCGATCGTTGGCGTCTTCGGGCGCGGCGGGCTGCCAGCCGGCGAGTTCCTTGTAGGAGATCGCGATCGGCGCCGTCGGCCGCTTGTAATTCGGCCCGATCATGCAGCCGGCGAGGCCCAGCAGGGCCAGAAGGATGACCGCCGGCTTCATGGCGCGCTCCGGTGGCGGCGCAAAACCTTAAGACGCAGCCGGTCGAGTGCGAGATAGACGATCGGCGTCGTATACAGCGTCAACACCTGGCTGACCAACAGGCCGCCGATGATCGAGATGCCGAGCGGGGCGCGGAGTTCGGCGCCATCGCCGCCGCCGATCGCCAGCGGCAGCGCGCCAAGAATCGCGGCGAACGTGGTCATCATGATCGGGCGGAAGCGAAGAGCGCAGGCCTCGGCGATCGCGGCACGCGGATCGAGCCCGCGGCGCCGCTCCGCATCGAGCGCGAAATCGATCATCATGATGGCGTTTTTCTTGACGATGCCGATGAGCAGGATCACCCCGATCAAGGCGATGATGGTGAATTGCTGGCCGGTCAGCATCAGGGCGAGAATGGCGCCGACCCCGGCCGACGGCAGGGTCGAGAGAATGGTGAGCGGGTGGACATAGCTTTCATAGAGCATGCCGAGAACGATATAAACCGCGGCCAGCGCGGCCAGAATGAGCACCGGCTCATAGCGCAGCGATTGCTGGAAGATGCGCGCGGTGCCGGCGAAACTGCCATGGATCGCGGCCGGCATGTCGAGATCGCGCATGGTGGTCTCGATCGCCTGCACCGCGCCGCCGAGCGAGCGCCCGAGCGGCAGGTTGAAGGAGATCGTGGCGGCGACGAATTGCCCCTGATGATTGACGACGACAGGGGTCTTCCCGACCGCCATCTGCGCGATGGCGGCAAGCGGCACCATGTTCTCGCGAGCGGTACTGACCGCGGCGCCGGTCGAGCCGGCATGGCCGCCGGTATTGGCGATGGCGTTATTGAGGCTGTTGCGCGCCGCGTTGGAGGCGATGGCAGCGGCGGCGTCTTGCCCGACCAGGGTTGGATCGAAGGTGGAACCAGCGACGAAGAGCGGTGAATTGGCGATGCGGCCATGCGGCGTGGTAACGGTGCCGATGACCGCGTTGGTCAATGACGTGCCATTGGGAAAAGAGCCGACCGGGCTGATATAGAAACGCGGCAGCTCGGTGCGATCCTGCCAGAAGCGCGGCGCCACCTCCATCACCACATGATACTGGTTGAGCGGGTTATAGATCGTCGAGACCTGCCGTTGGCCAAACGCATCATAGAGATTCTGATCGATCGTGCTCTGGAAAAGCGCGAAACGCGCCGCGGTTTTGCGGTCGATCCGCAAATAGGTTTCGCTGCCCGCTTGTTGTTGATCGGAGCTGACATCGGCGAGCGCCGGGTTCTTGGCGAGTGCCGCGGTCAATTTCTGGGTCCATACGTAAAGCTCGTCGGGATCGATATCCTGGAGCGTGAATTGATATTGCGCGTTGCCTTGGCGGCCGCCGGCGCGGATATCCTGTATCACCTGCAAATAAAGCTGCGCGCCGGCGACGCGGGCGAGTTTGCCGCGCAGCCGCGCGATCACCTGATCGGCGGAGGCATGACGCGCGGAACGGGGCTTGAGGGCGACGAAGAAAAAGCCGGAATTGGTTTGCCGCCCGCCGGTGAAGCCGGCGATGTTCTCGACCGCCGGATCGGCGCGCACGATATTCATGAACTGCACCATCTTGTCACGCATCGCCTGGAACGAAATGGTCTGATCGCCGACCAGGGTGCCGATCAGCCGGCCGGTGTCCTGCTGCGGGAAAAATCCCTTGGGGACGACGGTGAAGAGGTAGAAATTGAAGGCAATCGTCAGAAACAATGAGGTCAGCATCAAGGCCGGATGGCGAAGCGCGATTGCAAGCGTGTGGCGATAGGCGCGAAGAGCGGCGTCGAACACCGCCTCCGCCGCGCGCCCGGCGCGGCCTGGGGTGTGGTGGCCGCGCAGGAACTGCGCGCAGAGCATCGGCGTCGTCGTCAAAGAGACGACCAGCGAGACGATGATCGATAGCGACAGCGTCACCGCGAACTCACGAAACAGCCGCCCGACCAGGCCGCCCATGAGCAGAATAGGCAAGAACACGGCAACCAGGGACACGCTGATGGAAAGCACCGTGAACCCGACCTCGCGCGCGCCCAGCAACGCCGCCTCGAAGCGGGACATGCCGGCCTCGATATGGCGGCTGATGTTCTCGAGCACCACGATCGCGTCATCCACTACAAATCCGGTCGCGATGGTGAGCGCCATCAGCGAGAGATTATCGAGGCTGTAGCCGAACAGATACATGATCCCGAACGTGCCGATGATCGAGACCGGCACCACGATGCTCGGGATCAGCGCGGCGCGGGGATCGCGGAGAAAGACGAAGACGACGCCGATCACGAGGGCGAGCGCGATGAGCAGCGCCGTCTGGGTGTCATGCAGGGACGCGCGAATGGTCGGGGTGCGGTCGGCGATCAACGTGACATCGATATCGGAGGGCAAGGCCGCCTGTAATTCGGGAAGGGCGCCCCGCACCGAATCGACCGCCTCGATGATATTGGCGCCGGGCTGGCGATAGACGATGACCAGATCGG
>JAKCCP010000402.1 GCA_021841985.1 Pseudomonadota bacterium
CCTCCCCCGGCCCGGCGCCGAGATCGAAAAACCCGAGATGGAGCCGCGCGGTCGCTGCGACCCGGACGATCGTCCCCGGGACAATCATCGCTGTGCCGTGACGGCGCGGTTGTATTGCGACCTCATGATGACGCATATTCCACAATGCCCCCCACGAGAGCAACCGAGGGGACATGACTGATACAAGGAACCGGGGCAAGGAACACCAGGATGGACGAAACCGCTTATGCCGAGCCGGAAATCATCGCCCGTCTCGCGCGCGAGTTGCCGCATTGGCGGTATGAGAAAGGCTGGATCCGCCGCACTTTCCGCACCCATTCCTGGAAGGGGACGCTGATGGTGATCAACACCGTCGGCCATCTCGCCGAAGCCGCCTGGCATCATCCCGACATCACCGCCTCCTATGCCTGGGTCGAGGTGCGCCTCTGCACCCATTCGGCGAAGGGCATCACGGAGAAGGATTTCGCGCTCGCCGCCAAGATCGAGGACGTGGTCACCTGGCGGCCGGGCCCGCCGCTCGAAGGCACACCGGAGAAAGACGCACGCTTCGCCTATATCAAATACGACAAGGCCGAGCCGTGACGGCGGAGGCGTGGATCGCCGGCCGCGAGGCCACGCGCGGGGCGGCGATCGCGGCGATCGCGCGGCGGCTGGTCGCCAGCGCCAATCCGCTGATCGCCGGCCTCGCGACCGATATCGCCGGCGCCGAAGCCGCGCATGATCTCGCGCAACGCCTTGGCGCGGTGCTCGATCATCGGCATTCACCCGCCGCCCTCGCCGATCTCGCGGTGATGCGCGAGAGCGGCTGGCTGGTGACGACGCCGATGGAGGCCCGCGCGATGGCCGATTGCGTGGTTCTGGTGGGGACGACGCCGCCGGATTTGCCGCACTCGCCGCCGCCCTTCGCGCCCGAGCGCGCGCGGCGCGTGTTCCGCCTCGCCGGGGAAGATATGATGCTGCGGCTCGGGCTTCTGCGCGCGATGCTGGCCGGGCGGCGCATCGCCGCCGACGCCGATCTCACCACGATCGCGCAGGCGTTGCGGGCGGCGCGGTATGCGGTGATCTGCTGGTCGGCGGCGGACATCAGCCCGCTCGCGATCGAAATGCTTTGCCGACTCATCGAAGATCTCAATGACACCACCCGCTGTTTCGGCCTGCCGACGCCGGCGCCCGGCAATGCCGCCGGGGTCGCGCAGGCGCTGGCCTGGAAAAGCGGGTTTCCGTTCCGCCTCGGCTATGCGCGCGGACGCGCCGAGCATGATCCGTGGCGCTTCGATGCCGCCCGCATGATCGCCGCGCATGAGACCGATGGCGTGCTGTGGATCGGGGACGAGGCGCCTTCGGTTCCGGCGGGGATGTTTCTCGCCGTGCTCGCCCCGGAAGGCAGCGATACCGGCAACGCCGAGATCGTCATTTCCACCGCAACGCCCGGGCGCGATGCGGATGCGATTTTGTTCGACCCGATGATCGGCGCGCTTCGTTTTCAGCGCGCCGCCGTGCCGCAAAACACCTTGTCCCCGCCGGCGGCGATCCTCGAGGCGATCGCGGCGCTCTGCGATCAGACGGTGGCGACATGCTGACCCGGATCAGTGGCGGGCGAATCATCGACCCGACGACCGGGCGCGATGAGATCGGCGATCTCTGGATCGAGGATCAGCGGATCGTCGCCGCGCCCGGCCGCGCCGCCGATCTCGACTGCGATGCCAGTGGCATGATCGTGCTCGCCGGTGCGATCGATATCCATTCCCATATCGCCGGCGCGAACGTGAACACGGCGCGGCTTTTGCTGCCGGAATTGCATGACGGCGCGATGTTCGCCGGCGCGCCGCCCGGCGAATGGATCGGCCGGCTGTTCGCGGCGATGGGCTATACCACGGTTGTCGAGCCGGCGATTTCGCCGCACGCCGCCTTGCAGGCACAGCGCGAACTCGCCGCGATTCCGTTCATCGACAAGGCGATTCTCGCCGTTCTCGGCAACGACGATTTCACCTTGCGCCTGATCCGCGCCGGCGAAACCTCGGCGCTCGCCGATTATGCCGCGCGCACGCTCGGGGCCAGCGGCGGCCTCGGGATCAAGACCATCAATCCCGGCGGCGCCGTCGCGTTTCGGGAAAATGCCCGCAGTTTCTCGCTCGATGACGAGGTGCCGCGCTGGGGCTTGTCCTCGCGCGCGATCATGCGAGCACTCCAAGGCGCGGTCGCGGCACTCGGCGTCCCGCATCCTCTGCATCTGCACAGCAATAATCTCGGACTTCCCGGCAATGTCGAGACCGCGCTCGCGACCATCGCCGCCGCCGAGGGCGAGCGCCTGCATCTTGCGCATCTGCAATTCTATTCCTATGGCGCCGAAGGGCCGCGCAAATTTTCCTCGGCGGCACCTCGCCTCGCCGAGGCGGTGAACGCCGCGCCCAATATCAGTGTCGATGTCGGGCAGGTGATGTTCGGCCAGACGGTGACGATTTCCTCCGACGTGCTCCGCCAGTTCGGCGCCCGCGCCCAGGCGAGCCCACGCAAATTCGCGATCACCGAGGCCGAGGGCAATGGCGGCGGCATCGTTCCCTATCGCTACCGGCGAAAGAATTTCTTCAACGCCGTGCAATGGGCCGCGGGTTTGGAGCTGTTTTTGCTGATCCATGATCCGTGGCGGGTTTTTTTCACGACCGACCATCCGAACGGGGCGCCGTTCACCGCTTATCCCGATCTTTTCGCGCTGCTGATGGATCGCGATCTCCGCGCCCGCTGGATCGCCGGCTTGCCGGAAGACGCCATGGCGATGACGACACTTCCCTCGCTCACGCGCGAATATGATTGGCGCGAGATCGCGATCATGACGCGCGCCGCCCCCGCGCGGCTGCTCGGGCTCCGGGATCGCGGCCATCTCGCCCCCGGCGCCCGCGCCGATATCGCCGTCTATCGCCCGCAAGCCGACCGCGCGGCGATGTTTCGCAATGCCGAGATGGTGTTCAAGGACGGCAAGCTCATTCTTCGCCGCGGCGAGGTGGTGCGCCGGCATTTTGGCCAGGCACTCCGCGTCGCGCCAGGATTCGACCGCGCCATCGAATCCCGCCTCGAAGCCTATTACGACAACGTCTTCGGCGTGCCGCTCCAGGCCTTCGATGTTCCCGAGGCGGCCATCGCCCGCAAAGATCAGCCGGCGTTCGAGAGCGTGCCATGCCGGGCATGAACGAGGCGGGCATGAACGAGGCGGGCATGATCGTCAACGGCGTGCGCATCGATGAGAGTTTCGCCGAGGCGTTCGACATGCGCGGAACCGCCCTGATCATCACCGCCGACACCCCGGCCTGGGCGGAAACCGCGGCTGTCAGCCTCACCGGGTTCGCGACCTCGATCATCGCCTGCGGTGTCGAGGCCGGAATCGATGCGCGTCTCTCGCCCGAGGAAACCCCGGATGGGCGGCCAGGCGTGCGGGTTTTGCTCTTCGCCGGGTCCACCGGCGAATTGCAGAAGCAATTGCAAAACCGTGTCGGCCAATGCGTCCTCACCAGCCCGGGCGCGGCCTGCTATGCCGGCCTGGCCGGGATCGAGCCCCTGAAACTGGGCGATGCGCTGCGCTATTTCGCCGACGGGTTTCAGATCAGCAAGCGCTTCGGCGGGCGGCGCTTCTGGCGCCTGCCGGTGATGGATGGCGAATTCGTCTGCGAGGGCACCACCGGCCTCACCAAATCCGCGGTCGGCGGCGGCAATCTTCTCCTGATGGGAAAATCCGTCGCGGCGACGCGGCATGCCGCCGAGACCGCGGTCGCGGCGATGGCAGCGGTCGCCGGCGCGATCATGCCGTTCCCCGGCGGCATCGTGCGCTCGGGTTCGAAAGTCGGCAGCAAATATAAGGGATTGGTCGCCTCCACCAACGATGCCTATTGCCCGACGCTGCGCGGTCTCGCCGCCAGCGCGCTGGCGGCGGATATCGCGAGCGTGCTCGAGATCGTGATCGACGGCCTCACGCCGGAAGCGGTCGCCGAGGCGATGCGGGTGGGCCTCGCCGCTGCCTGCGCCCTCGGGCCGGAGGCGGGGGTGGCGCGCATCGGCGCCGGCAATTACGGCGGCAAGCTCGGCAAACATCATTTCCATCTCAAGGATCTTCTGCCGTGAGCGCGCTTCGCTTTCAGCTCCGCGCCCCCCCGCCGCAGCGGCTCGATTGTTCGGCCCTGACGCCGGACCGGCTGCGTGGCGTGAGCCTCGCCGAGA
>JAKCCP010000150.1 GCA_021841985.1 Pseudomonadota bacterium
CCGATCTTCGGTCGCCGCGAAATAGAAATCGATCAGGCCGGAGATGCGGCGGTCCAGAAAAAACACGTTATCGGGAAAGAGATCGGCATGGATGTGTCCGGCCGGCAGCCCTTCCGGCCAGGCGGCGAGAATGGCCGCGAGTGCGACCTGCAATTCGGCGCGCAAGCCGGGGCGGACGCCATCGGCATCATCGGCGGCGCGGGCGAAGAGCCCCGTCCAGCTCGCCGGACCCAGGGCATTGGCGCGGCGCGGCGCATAGCCTTCGCCGGCGAGATGAAGCCGCGCCAGCGCTGTCCCGAGCGGGCCGCAATGGGCGATATCGACCCGGCGCGGCCAGACGCCGGGAAGAAACGTGGTGATCGCCGCCGGCCGCCCGCAGAGTTCGCGCAAGGCCACGCCGTCCCGCCCATGCACCGGCAGCGGACACGGAATGCCGGCGTCGGCGAGATGCTCCATGAGGCCGAGAAACCACGGCAGATCGTCCCGTTCGACGCGCTTTTCATAGAGGGTGAGGATGAAATCCCCGGCCTCGGTGCGGAGCGCATAATTGCTGTTCTCCACCCCCTCGGCGATCCCCCGGAAGGCGACCAGCCCGCCGATCGCGTAATCGGCGAGAAACGCCGCCAGCGCCTCGTCGGAAACCTCGGTATAGACGGCCATCGGCGGTGCGATCTCTCTCTCGTGGTTGTCCCGTGATCACCGGGCGTGGGCGGGATGGGGCCTTTGTGCCGGGATTGCGCGAACCAAGGCAAGACCCGGCGCAGAGGCGCCTGCCTGGTTTGTGATAGCCGATTCCGATTTGCCGATTGCCCCTTCGCGTCGGTTGCGCCATGGTGACGCCGTCCGCGCCACCCGCGCGGGAGAGAGCGAGGCTCCCGAAAGGATGGGCCTCGCCGCCGAAGGCGCAACCGGCCCCCGGAAACGCTCAGGCAAAAGGGCCGCGCGGGAATTCGGATCTCTGGAAAGCCGGCGGGATCTCTCCCGCCGCACCGACGGGGTAAGGCCGCCCGCACGCGGCCCAATCTCTCAGGTTCCGCGACAGAGGGGGGTCGAAATGCCGGCAGCGCGTCGGCGCGACCGTCAGCGGAGCCTGAGATGACCGAATCGTCCGATGCCTTGCATGTGAGTCCGCTCGATGCCCTGCATCGCGCCCTCGGCGCCCGCATGGTCGGGTTCGCCGGCTATGCCATGCCGGTCTCCTACCCGGCCGGCATCCTCGCCGAACACCGCGCCTGCCGCGAGGAAGCCGCGTTGTTCGATGTCTCGCATATGGGCCAGGCGGAATTGCGCGGCGCGGAGGCGGCGCCGGCCCTCGCGCGGCTGGTGCCGGGCGATGTCATCGGTCTCGCCCCGGGCCGGCAGCGCTATACGCTGCTCACCAATGCGGCGGGCGGCATTCTCGATGACCTGATGGTCGCGCGGCTGGCCGAGGATCGCCTGTTCCTGATCGTCAATGCGGCGCGCAAAGTGGCTGATTTTGCTCATATCACCGCCCATATGCCGCCCAGTGTCACGCTCACCGAGCAGCCCGGGCGCGCCCTGCTCGCCTTCCAAGGGCCGAAGGCGCTGGCGCGTCTCGCCCCCCTCGCCCCCGCTCTCGCCACGCTGCGCTTCATGGCGGTCGCGGAATGCGCGATCGCCGGCATCCCGTGTCTGGTCTCGCGCTCCGGCTATACCGGGGAGGACGGGGTCGAGATTTCGCTGCCTGCCACGGCGGCGGAGGGTTTGGCGCGGACCCTGCTCGCGCTGCCCGGGGTTCTGCCCGCCGGGCTCGGCGCGCGCGATCTGCTCAGGCTCGAAGCCGGGCTCTGCCTTTACGGCCAGGATATCGATGAGACCACGACGCCGGTCGCCGCCGGGCTCGCCTGGACCATCGCCAAGCGGCGGCGCGAGATCTGGGATTTTCCCGGCGGCGCGGTGATCCGGGCCGAGCTGGAAGCCGGCCCGACGCGGAGGCGCGTCGGCCTCCGCCTCGAAGGCCGGGCGCCGGCGCGCGCCGGGGCCGCGATCCTCGCCGACGGGCGCGAGATCGGCCGCGTCACCTCCGGGAGTTTCAGCCCGACGCTGAATGCGCCGATCGCCATGGGCTATGTCGCCGCCGCGTTCGCCAAACCCGGCACGGCGCTCGCCGTCTCGGTGCGCGAGCGCGCCTTGCCGGCCACCGTCACCGCCCTTCCCTTCATCCCCCATCATTATGCCAGTTGAGGAAACCATGGCCGAAATCCGCTATACCAAGGACCATGAATGGGTGCGCCGCGACGGCGACACCCTCACCATCGGCATCACCGACCACGCGCAAACCGCGCTCGGCGATCTCGTGTTCATCGAATTGCCCGAGCCCGGGCGCGAGGTTGCCGCCGGCGAGGCTTGCGCCGTGGTCGAGAGCGTGAAAGCCGCCTCCGACGTCTATGCCCCGCTCGCCGGCACCATCGCCGCGGTGAACGGCGCCATCGTCGAGGATCCGGCGCTGGTCAACCGCGCCCCCGAGGGGGAGGGCTGGTTCTTCCGCCTCACCCAAGCCAACCCCGACGATTTCGCCGCCCTGCTCGACGAGCCCGCCTATCGCGCCTTGGTCGCGACGCTGTGAGAGAAGATCCCATGATGCCTGTTGCCGCCGACGACGCCGGATTCGCAAGCCGCCATCTCGGCCCCGATGCCGAGGCCATTGCCGCCATGCTGGCGGAAATCGGCGCCGCCTCGCTCGATGATCTGATCGCCGCGACGATCCCCGGCGATATCCGCGCCGAGATCGCGCCGGAAGCGGCGGCGTCGGGCCTGCCGCTGCCGCTCGACGAGGCCGGGGTGCTCGCCGAACTCGCCGCCCTCGCTTCCCGCAACGGCGGGCGCAAGCCGCTGATCGGCCAAGGTTATCACGGCACTTTCCTGCCCCCGGTGATCCAGCGCAACGTGCTCGAGAACCCGGCCTGGTACACCGCCTATACCCCCTATCAGCCGGAGATTTCGCAAGGCCGGCTCGAGGCCCTGCTCGCCTTTCAGACGATGATCACCGATCTCACCGGGATGGAGATCGCCAATGCCTCGCTGCTCGACGAAGCGACGGCGGCGGCCGAGGCGGTGGCGATGGCGCATGCCGTCGCGCAAGCGAAAGACGCGACCACCATCGCCGTCGCCGCCGATCTCCACCCCCAGACCCGCGCCGTCCTGGCAACACGCGCGGCCCCACATGGCTGGACGCTGGTCGAATTCGCGCCCGGGGACGCGGCCGCGATCGCGGCGGCGCGGCCGTTCGCGGTGATGCTGCAATATCCCGGCACCACCGGGGCACTCCGCGACCTCGGCCCCGAGATCGCCGCCGCCCGCGCCGCCGGCGCCCTCGCCATCGTTGCCGCCGATCCGCTGGCGCTGGTGCTGCTCACCCCGCCCGGCGAGATGGGGGCGGATGTCGTCGTCGGCTCGGCGCAGCGTTTTGGCGTCGCCATGGGATTCGGTGGCCCCCATGCCGGGTTTTTCGCGACCCGCGCCGCCTTTCGCCGCCACATGCCGGGCCGCCTGGTCGGGGTCTCGATCGACGCCGAAGGGCGCCCCGCGCTGCGTCTCGCGCTCCAGACCCGCGAGCAGCACATCCGGCGCGAGAAGGCGACCTCCAATATCTGCACGGCGCAGGTTCTGCTGGCCAATATCGCCGCGTTCTATGCCATCTGGCACGGCCCGGAGGGGTTGCGCCGGATCGCCGCGGGCGTGCATGGCATGGCGCTCCGCCTCGCCGACGCCCTGACCCGGGCCGGCTTTCCCCCGCGCCATCAGGTGTTCTTCGATACCATCGTGATCCCCGGCGATGCCCGGGCGCTGCTCGCGCGCGGGCGGGAGGCCGGGTTCGATCTTCGTCCGCTGCCCGAGGGGGTCGCGATCGCGCTCGATGAGACGGTGACGGAGGGGGAACTCGCCCGCCTCGCCGCCGCCTTCGATGCGGCGCTCGCGGCACCCTCGGCGGCGCTCCCGGCCGCGTTCCCGCGCCGGCGCCCGATCCTCACCCATCCGGTGTTCCACCGCCATCACAGCGAGCACGCGATGCTGCGCTATCTCCGCCGCCTCGCCGACAAGGACATCGCGCTCGACCGCGGCATGATCCCGCTCGGCTCCTGCACCATGAAGCTCAACGCCGCCGCCGAGATGATGGCGATGTCCTGGTCCGGTTTCGCCGATATCCATCCCTTCCAGCCC
>JAKCCP010000090.1 GCA_021841985.1 Pseudomonadota bacterium
GTGGTGCCGGCATTGAGCGCCTCCAAGGTGGCGATGGTGACGACGGCGCCGGCGCCGACCGCGACTTGGGCGCCGCCGAACAGGGCCAGCGCGCCGCCGCCGCTGATCGTCCCGGCAAGCGCGCTTGCCCCGCCATAAAGGCCGAGCATGCCATGCGCGACGGCGAGCGTGCCGCTATTCGTGAGATTGCCGGCGATGTCGCTGGTGCCGCTGGTGACTTGCTCGATCAAGCCGCGATTGAAGAGGCCGCCGGTGCCCTCGCCCGCGAGCGTCGTCGGGTTGGCGATGACGAACTGGCCGCCGCCACTGACGCTGATCGCGCTCGCGTCCGAACTCGCCGCGCCGAGGGTGACCGCGCCCGAGGTCTCGAGCCGGCCGCTGACATCGAGCGTCGCGCCGCCGCTGACGGCAAGTCCGCTCAGCGCCTCGGCGGTGCCGGTGATGTCGATCACGCCCGGCCCGCTGATCGCGCCGGCCAGCGTCGCCGGGCCGCCCAGCGTGAGGGTGCCGGCGCCGAGCGCGAGGCTGCCGGCGGCCTGATCGAAGCCGCCGAGCCAGGCGCCGCCGGTGAGGCTGAGCGCGCCGCCGACGAGATCGAGGGTCGCGTAGGGATCGCTCGCGTCGCTGAGCGCGGCGATCGCGTCGCTGGTGGCGTAGGTGACGAAAATCGGGATCGCGGCGCTAAAAACCGCGTTGTCACCCGAAACCGGTGGCCCGCCGCTCCAATTTCCGGCGACACTCCAGGCGCCGCTCGCGCCGATCCAGTCGTCATTCGTTCCGGCCGGCATCCCGAACTCCATTCGCCGCTGCCGATGGGTGCCGACAGGGGTGCATGCAGGCTTGAGCCGTACGCCGGCCCGGCGCGATTCGCGCCTCTTGCAGCGCGCGCCTCTATATCAACTTATTCGGGAAAAGTAAATTTCTTTATCTAGCTTAAGTCTACAACGATAATCTAAATGACTATGAATCGGAGATACGCTGAGCAGTGCCCACGTTCAGGATGCGCCCCTCGGCCGGCTGCCCGTTTCGCGTCCGTGCCGGCGGCGGGACACACTTTCTTGCCATCGCGATCATCGCGCGCGGGAGGGTTGCGCCGGTGGCGGCAAGCGTCTAGGAGACGGCCGGATCGGCGGCGCTGCTGTAGCTCAGTGGTAGAGCACACCCTTGGTAAGGGTGAGGCCGTGAGTTCAATCCTCACCAGCAGCACCATTTCCGCGGCCGGTTCTCATTGCCCGTGCTCTGTTCGCCGGCGCCGCAGAACCGCCTCGGCCCGCGCGAGATCGGGTTCGGTGGTGATCTTGAACGCCTCCTCATGCCCCAAAACCATCGCGACCGCGATTCCCGCCCGTTCGGCGACCAGGCTGTCATCGGTGAGATCGGCGGCGCTCGCGCCGAGCGCCCGATGGGCAGCGAGGATATCGGGGAAACGGAAGCCCTGCGGCGTCTGCGCCCGCCATACCCCGGCGCGGTCCAGCGTCTCGGTGACGATGTCATCGCGACAGCGCTTGAGCGTGTCGACCACCGGCAGGCCGGCGATCACCGCGCGATGGCGCGAGAGCGCCGCGATCACCGCCGCAATCGTCTCCGCGGCGACGAAGGGGCGGACGGCGTCATGGATGAGGATGTGCGCCGGCCCCTGCGCCGCCACCGCCTCGATCCCGCGGCGGACCGAATCCTGGCGCGTCGCCCCTCCGATCACCGCCGGCGGCAGATCGAGCCCGGCCATCGCCTCGGCGTAAAGCGGCGCGTCCTCGGGATGGATCACCACCTGGGTCAGGGCGATCGCCGGATGGTGGTGAAAAGCGAGCACGGTGTGGCGCAGCACGGCCGCGCCGCCAAGCAGGCGGTATTGCTTCGGGGTCGGCCCGGCCATGCGGCTGCCGCGGCCGGCGGCAACGATCAGCGCCACGATCATGCGGTTTTGCTCTCCCTCGGGACTGGAGCCTGATCGGCGATGCGCCCTGATCGGTCAAGCGGCGCTCTTGCCAGGCGAAGCGGCGTGGCGCAGAGGGCGGGCCAGAGGAGAAAGATGGGCGAGCCTCGGGTCAAAGCGGAATTCTGGGTGCAGATGGCGCTCCGCCGGGGCGCGGCGGCGGGCCGGCCAGGCGCGCTGCTGCGCCGTGGCGATCGTGATGCCGGCGGCATTCTCCTCGTCCTCCGCGGGCGCGACGGGCTTTGCGTGCTGTCGCAGATCCGCGCCGCCGATGGCACCAGCGCCTGGCTCCGCGCGACCGGCCCGGACGCCGTCGCGGAATCCGCCGCCGATGCCTATGTCGCGCGCCAAGTCGCTTTCGATCCCGATCTTTGGGTGGTCGAGTTCGAGGCGCCCGATCTCCTGCCGCCGTTCGAGGCTAAGATTCTTTAAATTTCCGGGGTCATTCGCGTCCCCGCCGCGAGCCCGGCGAGCAGCGCCCCGGCGAGCAGATAGGCGAGCGCGGCGAGCAGGAACGGCGCGCCGGGGAAGAACACCATTGTGCCCGGAGCGGTGAAATGCGCGAACAGTGCTGCGCCGAGCAGCGGGGCGAAGATCGCGGTCAGGCTCTGGAGCGAGGCGAGCACCCCCTGCGCCTCGCCCTGGCGGTCGGCGCTGGCCTCGGCGGAGAACAGGGCGCGGATCGCCGGGGTGTTGATCGCGCCGAGCGCCGAGATCATGACGCCGAGATAGATCATCCAGCCGGCGGCGGCGAAAGCGTAGGTGCTCTGCGCGAGGGCGGCGAACAGGCAGCCGAGCAGCGCCGTCCATGTCTCGCCGAGCCGGTCGAGGATGCGGCGCATGAGAAAGCTCTGCACCAACGCCTGCGACAGCCCGGCCAGCGCCAGCGCGAACCCGTTCGCCATCGTGTGCCAGCCGAAGCGGAGCGCGGTCGAGAGCACGAAGGCGCTCTGCAGCGCGCCGAGGCCGAACCAGGTGGCACTCCAGGCGCAAGCGAGGCGGAGCGCGCGGGGATTGGCGCGCAGGCCGGAGAGCGCCGCGATCGGGTTGGCCCGGCGCCAGGAAAAATCCCGCCGGCGCTCTTTCGGCAGGGATTCCGGGAGCACGAAAAAACCATAGAGCGCGTTGCAGAGCGCGAGCCCGGCGGCGGCCAGGAACGGCAGCCGGAGCCAGATCCCGCCGAGCACGCCGCCCACCACCGGGCCGAGCACGAAGCCTAATCCGAACATCGCCCCGATCAGCCCGAAACGCTGGCCGCGCCGCTCGGGCGGGGTCACGTCCGAGATATAGGCGGTGACCGCCGAGATATTGGCCGTGGTCACCCCGGCGATCAGGCGCGCGAGCAGGACGAAGCCGAGCGTGGGGGCGGCGGCGAGGATGAGATAATCGATCCCGAGGCCGAGAACCGAGAGCAGCATCACCGGGCGGCGGCCGAACCGGTCCGACAGACCGCCGATGATCGGCGAGAAGATGAACTGCATGGCCGAGAAGCTGGTGGCGAGCAGCCCGACCCAATAGGCGGCGTGGCTGGCATCGCCGCCGGAGAGTTCGAGCACGAGTTGCGGCACGATCGGGATCACGAGGCCGATGCCGAGCGCATCGATCGCGAGCAGGGTGAGGGCGAAGCCGATCGCCGGCTTGCGCTCGCGCATCAAGCCGACCCCGTCGCCATGCGAACGCATTTGCGCATCACCGAGGGCAGCGCCTCCTCGGCCAAAGCCGCCGCCGGGCGCGCGAACCCGCCGAGATCGGCGGCTGAAAACGCCGCGACCGCGCCGACATAGACATCGAGCGACACGACGAAATGGGTGAAGACATGCCGCACCGCGCCGATCTTGCGCCACTCGGCTTTGAGCGGCGCCGTGGCGAGCGCTTCCGCCTCGGCCCAGGCCCGGCCTTCGCGCCAGGCGGTTCCGGGTAGCTCGACCATGCCGGCCAAAAGGCCGCGCTCCGGCCGGCGGCGGAGCAAAACCGCCCCTTGCGCGTCGGTGAGCCAGAATTGCGCCCCGAAACGTTCCGGCCGCGGCGCTTTCGCCGCCCGGCGCGGCAAGGCGCTGGCGAGGCCACGACGCCGGGCTTCGCAGCCGTCCTGGAGCGGACAATCCGGGCAGCGCGGCGCCGATTTGACGCAAATCCCGGCGCCGAGATCGAACAGCGCCTGCGTCGCGTCCCCGGGGCGGGCCCGAAACGCCGTCGCTTCGGCGAGATTTTCGGCCGCGCCGACGATTTCCGCCATCG
>JAKCCP010000295.1 GCA_021841985.1 Pseudomonadota bacterium
GGTGTGGCCGCGATCAGGTTCGGGCACGCGAAATTGATCGGCAGCACGGCGTGCTCGACGATTTCGACCGGTCCCACTTCCGCGAGCGCCGCCAGCACAGCGGCCGGCAGCCGGCGATCGGCATGCACCGTCTCGGCATCCGAGACGTCGATCCGCGGGTGATGCGCGGCCTCGGCCGGGGTCATCGCGAAATCGGTGACGAAGGCCAGCATCTGCAATACCGCCGCCATGATCCGCCGCCCGCCCGAGCCGCCGGCGGCGAGTGCCGGCCGGTCGCCATCGCGGATGATCACCGGGCACATATTGGTGAGCGGCCGCTTGCCCGGGGCGAGCGAATTGGGCTGGCCGGGGCGCGGGTCGAACCACATCACACCATTGTTCATGAGAATCCCGGTGCCCGGCAGCACGACGCGCGAGCCCATCGAGGAGAGCAGGGTGCTGGTCATCGCCACCATCCCGCCGGCCTCGTCGCACACCGTGAGATGGGTGGTGCAGCTCTCGGCGCCGCCTTCTTGCGCGATCCCGGGCGGTTCCCCTTCGCCGAGCCCGGCGAGACGCTCGGCATAGCCCGCGCGAAGCGCGTTCGCCAGAGCCGTGAACCAGGCGGCATCGGGGGCGGCACCGGGCGGCGCGGCTTCGAGCCGGGCGAGGACGCGGGCCAGCGTCGGCGCGGCGGTGAGGCCGCCGGCGAGCTGCCAGGCGCGGCCGTGATAGGCGACCTCCATCGCCGGCAGCACCCGCGCCGTGGTTTCGGCGAGATCGGCGGCCGAAAGCACCCCGCCCAGCGCCGTGACATCGGCGGTGATCGCGCGCGCGATCTCGCCGCGATAGAAATCCTCCGCCCCGGCGCGTTGCAGGCGCTCCAGGGTCTCGGCAAGACGGCCGAGCGGGAGGAATCCCGGCGTTCCCTGATAGGGCGCGACGGGGGGCAGACCATCGCTGAGATAGATCCGCGCGCTCTCCGGATAGCGCCGCAGGATCGCGGCGGCGTTGGCGATTTTCAGCGTCGTGAACCAATCCGCCGGCAGGCCGCGCCGCGCCAGCGCCAGCGCCGGGGCGATGACCTCCGCGAGCGCAAGCCGTCCCCAGCGTTTTTGCATCAGGCCATAGCCGGCGACGGTTGACGGGATGGCGAAGGAGAGCGGGCCGTGGATATTGGCGTCCCCGACAACTTCCGGCCAGGCGAAGAGATCCTGCTTCATCCGCCCGGTGAGGGGAAAATGGCTGGGATCGAGCGCCGCCGGGGCGCGCGGGCCGAAATCCACCACCTCGGCCCGCTTGGCGCCGGCGGGATGGACGAGGGCGAAGCCGATGCCGCCCAAGCCGGAATTCCACGGCTCGACGACGGCGAGCGCGAAGCCGGTGGCGACGGCGGCATCGACGGCATTGCCGCCGGCCTCCAGAATGGCGAGCCCCGCTTCCGCCGCCGCTTGGGCCTGGGCGACGACGATGCCGCGCCGGCCGCTGGCGTGTGGCTTGGTGACGTGCCAGTTCTGGCTGACGAAGGGGGGCAATGCGGCCATCGTGTGTCTCCTCGGCGTTTTTCCGGACGAGTCTACGCCGCTTGCCCGCCAGGGCAAAACCGGCCGCGCATTAACCCGGTTTTCAGATCACGCCGGCACACTCGGCCGATGGCAGGGGATCGGGCGGCAGATCTGGCGGCGGCGCTGGACAACGCGCGGGCGAAGGAGGCGGTGGGCGATGTCGCCGCGGCCGTGGCCGCGTATCGCGCGCTGCTCGGGCGTTGGCCGGATTGCGCGCCGGCCTGGTTTCATCTCGGCGCCGTTCTCCATGCCAGCGGGCACCCGGATGACGCGATCGCGGCGTGGTTTGAGGCGATCCGATTCGCGCCGGATCTCGCCGAGGCGCATCTCAATCTCAGCATCGCGCTGCTCGCCGCCGGTCAGGCGCCGGCGGCGCTGGCGGCGGCGCGGACGGCGCTCCGGCTGCGCCCGGGCTGGCCGCCTGCGCGCTGCCGGATAGGGAGCGCGCTGGCCGCGCTCGGCCGGCGGGAAGAGGCGGCGGCGCTTTATCGCGATGTCCTCGCCGATCAGCCCGATCACGCCGAGGCGGCGTTCCTGCTCGGCCAGGTGCAAAGCGAGCTTGGCGATCATGCCGGGGCGGCGGCGGCGTTTGACATGGCCGCGCGGCTTCCCGGTTTCACCCTCGCCCAGCTCCGCCAGGGCGAGGCGCTGCTCGCCGCGGGAGAACCGGAGGCCGCGCGCGACGCCTTGAGTAAGATCGGCCGGGCCGTCTCCCTGCCGCGGGAATGGCACGGGCGTTTTCACCTCGCCGCCGGCAATGCGCTCACGGCGCTCGGGCAGCGCGAAGCGGCGGTGGCGCGCTATCGCGACGCCCTCGCCGCGGCGCCGGATCAGGTCGAGGCCTCGGCCAATCTCTGCGCCGTTCTGCAGGAGATCGGCGATCTCGATGGCGCCGTCGCGGCCGGTGAGGCGGCGCTGCGCCAGGCGCCGGGTTTCGCCGAGGCCGCCGCCAATCTCGGCAACGCCAAGCTCACCATCGGTGATTTCGCCGGCGCCGAGCGCGCCTATCGCCAGGCGCTGGCGCGCCGCGCCGATTTTCCCGCCGCCTGGTCCAATCTCGGCGCCGCTTTGCGCGATCAGGGGCGGCTCGCCGAGGCCGAACTCGCCTGCCGCGCCGCCCTCGAACTCGCCCCGCGATCGGCCGCCGCGCATTACAACCTCGCCCTCGTCCTGCTCACCGCCGGGCGCTACCGGGAAGGCTGGGCCGAGCATGAATGGCGCTGGCGGACGGGCACGATGAAGGCGCGCGATTTTCCGTGCCCACCCTGGCGCGGCGAGGCCCTGGCGGGGCGGCGGATTCTGCTCCATGCCGAGCAGGGGCTGGGCGATACGCTGCAATTCGTCCGCTACGTGCCGGTGATCGCGGCGATGGGTGCGGAGGTGGTGCTGGAGGTGCAGGCGCCGCTGAAACGCCTTCTCGCCGGGATTTCGGGGGTTGCCGCGATCCACGCCCGCGGCGAGACGCTGCCGTGTTGCGATTATCACGCGCCGCTGATGAGCCTGCCGCACCGGCTCGGGACCGAGATCGCGACGATCCCGGCGCGACCCTATTTGCCGCGCCCCGAACCGGTGCCCCCCGAACCGGCGAGAGCGGCGGCGGACGGTCTCCGCGTCGGGCTGGTCTGGGCCGGTGATCCGCGGCCGGGGGAGCCGCGCGCCCATTTCGCCGATCGCCGCCGCTCCCTCCCGCTCGCCGCGTTCGCGCCCTTCGCCGCCATCCCCGGCATCCGTTTCGTCAGCCTGCAGAAAGGCGCCGCGGCCGCGGAAACACCACCACCCGGTCTCGAACTCGAGGCGGCGCTGGCGGCGGCGCGGGATTTCGCCGATACCGCCGCGGTGGTCATGGGGCTCGATCTGGTGATCAGCGTCGATACCTCGGTCGCCCATCTCGCCGCCGGGCTCGGCAAGCCGGTCTGGCTGCTCAGCCGCTACGATCAATGCTGGCGCTGGCTCGCCGGGCGCGAGGACAGCCCGTGGTATCCGACGCTGCGGCTCCATCGTCAGGCCGCGCCGGGGGAGTGGCAACCGCTGATCGGGCGGATGACCGCCGCCCTCGCCGCCCTGGCGGCCGCGCCACGGCACGGCGAAAGCGCCGCGCGAACGGACTTGGTTCCGCAGCCAGTCTTGGTGTAATTTTTTCTTTGCCAGACATGAGGGGACGCACCCAGCGCATGGCCGGGCTTCCGTGGCCGCGGGTTGAGCGGCGCCAAGGGCGGACTAAGTAAGGCCTGCGAAAATTTCTGAACAATGCTGATCCGCATCAAGGCGTGTCAGGCTTGACTGGGCTAAAGAAGTTCTCATCTCAGGGTCGCGAGGGTTCTCTCAGACGCGATCAGACAGCAAAAGGAAATACGAGCCATGAAAAATCTTCTGTTAGCTGGCACGGCCGCCGCTTTGCTTGCGGGTTTCGGGGTCGCCCACGCCGATAGTTTGAACCCCGCCTGCGCCAATCTCGCGCAGGGCAAGCCGCCGACCGAGGCCGGCAACACCACGCTGGCGCAGGGCAAGCCGCCGACCGAGGCCGGCAATACCACGCTGGCGCAGGGCAAGCCGCCGACCGAGGCCGGCAATACCACGCTGGCGCAGGGCAAGCCGCCGACCGAGGCCGGCAAT
>JAKCCP010000345.1 GCA_021841985.1 Pseudomonadota bacterium
GGCCGCGCGCGCCCAGTCGGGGTCGCGATAGACGCTCTCATCGATCACCAGATGCTGGGCGAGCACCTCGCCGTGGACGCGCTGGCCGGTCGCGCGGGCGCGGGCGATCGCTTGCGCCGCCTCCTCGGTCGAGACATGGACGATATAGAGCGGCGCGCCGAGCACGGCGGCGACGGCGATGGCGCGGTTCGCGGCCTCGCCCTCCACCCCCGGCGGGCGCGAGAGGGCGTGGCCCTCCGGGCCGGTGATGCCGGCCGCCAAAAGCTTGCGCTGGAGATGAAAGACCGCCTCGCCGTTTTCGGCATGCACGGTGCAAAGTGCCCCGAGTTCGAGGGCGCGCTCGAAGCTCGCGAGCAGGACACCGTCATCGACCATGATGGCGCCTTTATAGGCCATGAAATGCTTGAAGCTGTTGACGCCGTGCTCGCGCGTGAGGATGCCCATTTCTTCGCGCACCTGCTCGGACCACCAGGTGACGGCGACGTGGAAACTGTAATCGGCGGCGGCTTTTTCCGCCCAGCCGCGCCAGGTGTGATAGGACTCGAGCAAAGAGACGCCGGGATTGGGGATGACGAAATCGATCGCCATGGTGGTGCCGCCGGCGAGTGCTGCGGCGGTGCCGGAATAGAAATCCTCGCTCGCCGTCGTGCCCATGAAGGGCAGTTCCATATGGGTGTGCGGATCGATCCCGCCCGGCATCACCAGCATGCCGCCGGCCTCGATGATCTCGGCGCCGGCGGGGGCCTCCAGCGCCGGGCCGATCGCCCGGATCACGCCCTCGGCGCAGAGCACATCGGCGCGAAAACTCGTCTCCGCGGTCACCACCGTGCCGCCTCGGATCAGAACCGTCATGCTGTCCTCCTTTGTTGTTTCATCGTCTCGCCGGCGGGCTCGATCCCGAGGCCGCGCAGCACCAAGCGGGTGACCGTTGCCGTGCCGGTCGCGTAATCGGCGGCGCCGAGTTTGTCGATGCCGAGCACGGCGGCCATTTGCGTATCGAAATCGGCATAGGTCTGGGTCATCGCCCAGATGGTGAAGAAAAGATGCCGCGGATCGACCGGCGCGATCAGGCCGCGCGCCATCCAGGCTTCGATCACCGCCGATTTTTCCGCGACTTTCCGCCGCAGATCGAGCCCGAGATAGGCGCGAAGTTCGGGAGCACCATGCAGCAATTCGGCGGCGAAGACTTTTGAGGCGTGCGGGCGGTTCCGCGAATGCGCCATCTTGGCGGCGATATAGGCGCCGAGGGCGGCGGCGGGATCATTCTCGGGCACGATCGGGTCCATGTCATCGAGCCAGAGGGTGAGGATGTTTTCCAAGACCGCGCGATAGAGAAGCAGCTTGGTGCCGAAATAATAATGCAGATTGGCCTTGGGGAGGGAAGCGGCCTCGGCGATGCGGCTCATAGTTGCGCCGCCGAAACCATGATCGGCGAAAACGCGCTCGGCGCAGGCGATGATATGCGCGCGCTGGGCTTGACGGATGCGTCCCCCCAGCGGCTCGGCCGCGGATTCTGCCTGCTCTTTGCGCGATTTGCCCAAATTTCGATCACTCAAAAAAATGCATGCCTGCATTGTGAAAGAAGTTGACCGGGCAGTCAATTTCTATCACGCTACCTCCAGAAACGCAGCGAACGGAGCCCAGCGCGCCCATGACCGGCCCCACCGACAGCTCAGCCGTTCCCGATATCTTTCCCCATCGCCGCGAGGACGCCGGGATCGCGCGCGATTTCGCCGACGCCCATCCGCCGCTCTCGCCGGACGCCGCGATCGTCGAGGCCCATCGCTGCTATTTTTGTTTCGATGCCCCCTGCACGGCGGCCTGTCCGACCGGGATCGATGTGCCGGGCTTCATCCGTGGCATCGCGACCGGCAATCTCCGTGGCGCCGCGGTCAAGATTCTCGAGGAAAACATTTTTGGCGGGAGCTGCGCGCGCGTCTGCCCGACGGAAATCCTCTGTGAGCGCGCCTGCGTCCGGACGGCGGAGGAAGAACGCCCGGTCGCCATCGGCGCCTTGCAGCGCCGGGCGACGGATTGGCTGATGGCGCGGAACCACCATCCGTTCGTCGCGGCGCCGGCGAGCGGGCGGCGCATCGCCGTCGTCGGCGCCGGCCCCGCCGGCCTCGCCTGCGCTCATCGTCTCGCCCGCGCGGGCCATCGCGTCGAGGTGTTCGAGGCGCGCGCCAAACCCGGCGGGCTCAATGAATACGGCATCGCCGCCTATAAACTCCCCGATGACTTCGCCCGCCACGAGATCGAGTTTCTGCTGGCGATCGGCAATATCACCATCACCACCGGCAAGGCGCTCGGCGTCGATCTCACGCTCGCGGATTTGCGAAGCGCTTATGACGCGGTGTTCCTCGGCCTCGGCCTCGCCGGGGTGAACGCGCTCGGGATCGAGGAGAGGCCGCTTTTCGGTGTCGAGGACGCGGTTGCGTTCATCGCGCGGCTGCGCCAGACGCAGGACAAGGCGGAGATCCCGATCGGGCGCCGCGTCGTCGTCATCGGCGGCGGCAACACCGCGATCGACGCCGCGACCCAGGCGCGGCTTCTGGGCGCGGAGGAGGTCAGCATCGTTTATCGTCGCGGCCCGGCGCAGATGTCGGCGACCGGCGATGAACAGAAATGGGCGCAGACCCATGGCGTCACCATTCGCCATTTCGCAACCCCGGTGCGCGTGATCGGCGAGGCCGGCGCGGTGCGCGGCGTCGTGTTCGCGCGCACCCGCCTCGATGATCGCGGCGCGGTCGTCATGAGCGGCGGGGAATTCACCCTCGGCGCCGATCAGGTGTTCAAAGCCGTCGGCCAGCGTTTCGTCCTGCCTGCGACGGAGGGGTTTCCGGTGATCGAGAATGGCCGCATCGCCGTCGATGCCGCGCGCCGCACCAGTCTCCCCGGGGTTTACGCGGGCGGCGATTGCGTCGCTGGGCTCGATCTCACGGTGCGCGCCGTCCAGGATGGCAAGATCGCGGCGGCCGCGATCGACGCCGCGCTCACCGGCCAGAAGGAGCACGCCCATGGCTGATCTTCGCGTCGATTTCGCCGGCATCAAGGCGCCGAACCCGTTCTGGCTCGCCTCCGCCCCGCCGACCGACAAGGAATACAATGTCGTCCGCGCCTTTCGCGCCGGCTGGGGCGGGGTGGTCTGGAAGACGCTCGGCGAGGATCCGCCGATCGTCAATGTCTCCAGCCGCTACGGCGCGACTTCCTTCAATGGCGCGCGGATGGCGGGGTTTTCCAATATCGAGCTGATCACCGATCGCCCGCTCGCGGTCAATCTTCGTGAAATCAAGGCGGTCAAGCGCGACTGGCCGGATCGCGCCGTCGTCGTCAGCCTGATGGTGCCGTGCGAGGAGGAAAGCTGGCGCCGTATCCTGCCCCTGGTCGAGGAGACCGGCGCCGACGGGATCGAACTCAATTTCGGCTGCCCGCACGGCATGTCCGAGCGCGGCATGGGCTCGGCGGTGGGGCAGGTTCCCGACTATGTCGAGATGGTGACGCGCTGGTGCAAGCAGTATTCGCGCATGCCGGTGATCGTCAAGCTCACCCCCAACATCACCGATATCCGCGCCCCGGCGCGGGCGGCGAGGCGCGGCGGCGCCGATGCCGTCTCGCTGATCAACACCGTCCAATCCATCGTATCCGTCGATCTCGACGCCATGGCGCCGGAGCCGGTGGTCGGCGGGCAGGGCTCGCATGGCGGCTATTGCGGCCCGGCGGTGAAGCCGATCGCGCTCCGCATGGTCGCCGAGATCGCCCGCGATCCGGAAACCGCGGGTCTGCCGATTTCCGGCATCGGCGGCATCTCCACCTGGCGCGACGCCGCCGAATTCATCGCCCTCGGCGCCGGCGCGGTGCAGGTCTGCACGGCCGCGATGCATCACGGGTTTCGCATCGTGGACGACATGATCGCGGGGCTCGGCAACTGGATGGATGAGAAGGGCTATGCCCGGATCGAGCAGTTTTCCGGCCGCGCGGTGAAGAATTTCGTCAATTGGGAAGCGCTCGATCTCAATTACCAAACCATCGCCCGGATCGACCAAGATCTCTGCATCCGGTGCGGGCTCTGTCACATCGCCTGCGAGGACACCTCGCATCAGGCGATCGCGTTCGCGCGCGAGGCGGCCGGGCGGCGCTTTTCGGTGATCGAGGCCGAA
>JAKCCP010000035.1 GCA_021841985.1 Pseudomonadota bacterium
GGAAGCATTCGACATCGTCCTCCACGGCGAGCAGGTTTTCTGAGCCGACAGCGCCGGACTTTCGCCGCGAATCGGTATAGCATCGCGCCGGCGCATACCCGCGCCGTCTAGAGCATGATGACCGAAGGCGGAATCGCCGCAGGTCTCACGCGATCAAACAAAGATTGAGATCCGGCGCGGATCCGAAGCAGGCTCACGCCGCCTGCATGGCCGCGAGGAAGCTCTCCACCTCCTCGCGGAGCGTGCCGGATTGCTGCGCGAGGTCGTCGGCGGCGGCCAGCACCTCGGCCGAGCGGGCGCGGGTTTCGCCGACCGCGCCGCTGACCTCGGCGATGTTCTCCGTCACCTCCCCGGTGCCGCGCGCCGCCTGCTGCACGGCGCGGGCGATTTCCTGCGTCGTCGCCCCCTGCTCCTCGACCGCGGCGGCGATGGCGGCGGCGATTTCGTCGAGCCGCTGGATGGTGCCGCTCACCGCGCGGAGGGTGGTGACGGCGGCCTTGGTCTCGTCCTGCATGGTCGCGATCTGGGTGGAGATTTCCTCCGTCGCGCGGGCGGTTTGGCTCGCGAGCGATTTCACCTCGTTCGCGACAACCGCGAAGCCGCGCCCGGCCTCGCCCGCCCGCGCCGCCTCGATGGTGGCGTTGAGGGCGAGCAGATTGGTGTGGGCGGCGATATCGCCGATCAGCCGGACGACGCCGCCGATGCGGCTCGCCTGATCGTTGAGGCTGACGACGCAGCGATCGGTCGCCTCCGCCTTGCTCACCGCGTCGGAGGCGATGCGCGCGCTCTCGGCGACGCTGCGGCTGATTTCGCTGACCGAGGCGGCCATCTGCTCGGCGCTCGCGGCCACCGCCTGGACGTTGCCGGCGGCCTCGCGCGAGGCGCTGGCGACCGCTTCCGCCCGCGCCCCGGTATCGGCGGCGAGGCCGGCCAAGCCATTGGCCGCGCCCCGCATCTCGCCGGCCGAGCGGCCGAATGCCGCCGCGATCTCGCCGACCGAATTCTTGAACCGCTCGGCGAGCCGCGCCTCGCGCGTCACCGGGACGATGGTCAGCATCGGGCCGTAGAAGCGGCCATCGGCGCTCGTCAACGCCGAGGCCTGGATATCCAGCGTCTCGCCGCCGATCGCGACGCGCTCGCGATAGGGGAGCGACGCGGCGCCGCCGGTGAGCGCCGTCTCCAGCCCCGGCGTCCGGGCGAAACGCGCGAGGCTCTGCCCGGCGAGAGCGTCGGCGCGGAGATCGAGGAGAGCGGCGATCGGCGCCAGAACGTCGCGCGTCGCCGGGCTCGCGTACGAAATCGCGAGCTTATGGGCGGCGTCGGCGACGAGGACGCAAAGCGGCAACTGGTCGAGGGTCTGGCGCTGGAGGAAGGCCTGTTCGGCGGTCTGGCGCAGCCGCTCCAGCGCCGCCGCCATGCGGCCGATCTCATCCCGCCTTCCGGCGAAGCCGATTTCCATGCCGGTATCGCCCTCGGCGAGGCGGGCGAGCATCGCGGTCATGGCGCGGATCGGCCGGGCGATGGCGCGCGCGGTCAGCGTCGAGGTCACGATCAGAATCGCGGTGATGCCGAGCGCGAGGCCGACCAGCGTCCGCCGCAGCCCCGCCCCGGCCCGCCCCGCCTCCGCCCGCGCCGCCTCCGCCTGGCGCGTCACCAGCGCATCGGCGACATCGAGGCTCGCGCGCGCCGCGGCGCTGCTGGCGGCGAGATCATGGGCGAGGAATTGCTGCGCGCTCGCGGTGCCGGCGACGAGGTCGGCGCTGGCGGCGAGAATGGCGTTGCCGCTCTGCTCCATGGCGGCGAAGGCGGCGGCGGCGTCCTTGGCGACGCCCTCGTCATGCGCCGCGTGCAGCAGCGCGTCCGCGATCTTGGTGTTGAGCTGCATCGATTTCGCCGCCGCCTCGTCGCCGGTGTTCATGTTGAGGAGGGCGGCGTTGCCGGCATCGATCACCGCGCGCTGATAGCGCGTGAGCCGCGCCTTGTTGCGGTCGGCGGCTTCCGGCGACATGTCCTCGAGATGCATCCGGTCCAGCGTCACCGAGACCAGTTGGTTGATCGCCGCGAGCTGCGGCAGCAGACCCTGTTCGCGGCGGCCGAGCAGCGCCTCGCGGGCGGCCAGCGCATGGCCGATGGCGGCGGCCTCGGCGGTGTTGTCGGCGCTCGCGCGGGTGAAGGCGGCGATATCGGCTTGGGTCGCGGTCGCGGCGGCGCCGTGGCCGCGCCCGCCGGCGAGGCCGCCCGTGGCGAGGCCATCGGCGAGCGCGGTCAGCTCGGCCTTGGCGGCGGCGATCTGCGGCGCGGTCTGGAGCAGGGCGATGCGCGCGGCGAGCGCGTCGAGATCATGGCGGCGCTGGCCGGCCATGTCGATCACCGCCTTGGCGGCGACGGCGCCCGACGCCTCGGCATCCAGCCGCTCGAGCCGGGCGAGGCCGGAGAACATGGAGACCGCGAGACCGCCGAGCAAGAGCAGCGCGCAGGCCGCCGAAAGCGCCAGTTTCCGGCTGATCGAAAGATTCCGCAAAGTCAGCATCGCCCAAACCACCCCTTCCACACCTCACCGGCGGGGATTAAGCCATTCACCGCTTAAACAAGCGTGAACGCGGAGTTGGCGCGGCGGGCGCGGGGTGCCATAAAACCATCGATGCGCACGCTCCATCACCATCCCGTCTGCCCCTATTCGCGCAAGATCCGCCTTCTGCTCGCCGAAAAGCGACTCGGTTTCGAGGTCAGGCTGGAAAAGCCGTGGGAGCGGCGCGAGGCCTATCTCGCCCTCAATCCCGCCGGCCTGGTGCCGACGCTGATCGAGGATAACGGCCTGGTCGTGCCCGATTCGGCGGTGATCGCGGAATATCTCGACGAGGCCTATCCCGACACCTCGCTGATGGGCCGGACGCTGGCCGAGCGCGTCGAGGTGCGGCGCCTGGTCGCCTGGTTCGATGGCCGCTTCGCCCAGGATGTCACGCGCAACCTGCTCGAGGAAAAGCTGATGAAGCGCCTCGCCGGGCGCGGCCATCCCGATTCGGGCCTGCTCCGCCTCGGCTATGCCGGTTTGCGCGAGCATCTGCGCTATCTCGGCTGGCTCGCCGAGACGCGGAAATTCCTCGCCGGCGGCACCATCTCGCTCGCCGATTTCGCCGCCGCCGCCCATCTCTCGGCGCTCGATTTCGCCGGCGAGGTGGATTGGAGCCTCTCCGCGGCGGCGCGCGAATGGTATGCGCGGATGAAAAGCCGGCCGAGCTTCCGCGCCCTGCTCGCCGACCGCCTCCCCGGCGTCACGCCACCGGCGCATTACGCCGATCTCGATTTCTAGCCAGAAGGCAAACCTGCCATGAGCAAAAAAACCAAGGAAACGCCCGAGACGCTCGCTGAACGCTTCCAGGCGCTGCACGAATTCATCCCCGCCGCCGAGCGCGCTCTGTCGCGCGAGATCTGGGGCTATCTGATCGGCGGCGCCGAGACCGAGACCACGGTTGCGCGGAACCGCGCCGCGCTCGATGCGCTGGCGCTCCGCCCGCGCGTCTTGCGCGATGTCAGCGCGGTGAGCGCGGCGGCGATTTTTCTCGGCCATCATCTCCGTCTCCCGGTCGCCCTCGCCCCGGTCGGCTCGCTCGAATCCTTCCACCAGGAGGCCGGCGCCGCCGTCGCCCGCGCCGCCTCCCGCTTCGGCGTGCCGTTCCTGCTCAGTTCGGTCTCGAAGCCGAGCCTGGAGGAGGCGGCAAAGGCGGCCGGGGCGGGCCCGCGGATTTTCCAGCTCTATGTCCGCGGCGACGGAGCTTGGGTCGATGACCACGTCGCCCGCGCCGTCGATGCCGGCTATGATGCGTTCTGCCTCACCGTCGATACCGCCCATTACAGCCGCCGCGAGCGCGACATCGCCAACCGCTTCGTCAAGCCCTGGCGCGCCAACCCCGACCACGCCGCGATGGCCTTCCAGGCGGCGCTCAACTGGGACGATGTCCGGCGCTTCAAGGACCGTCACGCCATCCCGCTGATCCTCAAGGGCATCGCGACGGCCGAGGACGCGGCGCTGGCCGCCGAACTCGGGGCCGAGTTCATCTATGTCTCCAACCATGGCGGGCGCCAGCTCGATTTCGGGCTCGGGGCCATCGCCATGCTGCCCGAGATCGCCGCGGCGGTGCGCGGGCGGGC
>JAKCCP010000239.1 GCA_021841985.1 Pseudomonadota bacterium
TTCCGATCTGCTGTGCCATCAGCATCGCCTCGGCCGATCTGATGGCGGAGGTCGTCGCCGGGCTCGACGCCGACGCGGCCCGCGCCCTTGCCGGCGCCTTGCAGACCTTGGCGAAGACCGGCGCGGCCCCCGCCCTCGATGCCCCGCTCGCCGAGCGTCTCGCGCGGCTTCTGCCGCTCGCCGGGGTGCATGAATTTCCGTCCAGGGTGAAATGCGCGACCTTGCCCTGGCACGCGCTGCTCGCCGCTCTCGCCGGCACGGAGAACGCCACCAGTGAATGACCATCACACCGATCATCACACCGATCATGCCGCTCGCGAGCGTGCCGCGCACGGCACCTGGACGCCCGGCGGCGAAACCACGCCGCCGCCCGGCGAGGACGCCGTGATCGCCGCCATCGCCACCGTCTATGATCCCGAGATCCCGGTGAATATCTACGAACTCGGCCTGATCTACGCGATCGAGATCGGCGGTGACGGCGCCGTCAAGATCGAGATGACGCTGACCGCCCCGGCCTGCCCGAGCGCGCAGGAACTGCCCGTCCAGGTCGAGGAAGCGGTGGCAGCACTCCCCGGCGTGCGGGAGGTGGTGGTGGAAACGGTTTGGGATCCGCCTTGGGAGCCGAGCCGGATGAGCGAGGAAGCCCGGCTCGCGCTGAATATGTTTTGACACGGAGGGATGATACGATGACGATGACGCTCCACTCCCCGGCCACCACCCAACGCCGCAAGCTGCCGTCTTTGCTCAGCTTGAGTGAAGCGGCGATCGCGCGCCTGCGCCAGCTTTATGCCGGTGCCGAGCAAGGCCGGCTGCTCCGCGTTTCGGTCGGCACCAAGGGGTGTTCCGGCCTTACCTACCAGATGAGCTGGGTGGCGGCGGCGAGCCCTGGCGATGAGGTCATCACCGCCGAGGATGTCACGGTGCTGATCGACCGCGGGGCGACACTGTTTCTCATCGGCACGACCATGGATTATCGCGAAGCCGCGCTCGAATCCGGGTTCACTTTCATCAATCCGAACGAAAAAGGCCGCTGCGGCTGCGGCGAGAGTTTTCACGTCTAGCAGCCTGCTAGAGCGTGATCACCGAAGGCGGAATCGCCGTAGGTCTGAATCACGCGATCAAACAAATGACTAGAGCAGGTGCCTGCGCCTATCGGAAGGCATCCTGCTCTAGACCAGGACGGAATCGGAACGAAGGTGAGAATAGACCGGGTCACGACGCGCGGCGGCGATGGCGGGGAGACCTCGCTCGGGGACGGCACGCGGCTTCCGAAGGACGCCGCTCGTATCGTCGCGATCGGTGCCGTCGACGAGGCCAATGCCGTGCTCGGCATGCTCCGCCTCCACACCAGGACGATGACCGAGATCGACGCCCTGCTCGGGCGCATCCAGAACGACCTCTTCGATCTCGGCGCCGATCTCGCGACCCCCAAGCAAACGGAAGGCGAGCAAACGGGGAGAAAGGCGCGCCTGCGCCTCGCCGTGGCGCAGGTCGCGCGGCTGGAGGCGGAAATCGCGGTGCTCAATGCCGGCCTCGCGCCGCTCCGGAGCTTCGTCCTGCCCGGCGGCAGCGAAGCCGCGGCCTACGCCCATCTCGCCCGCACCATCGTCCGGCGCGCCGAGCGCGACACCGTGCATCTCGCCGCCGCCGACGCCCTCAACCCGGCGCTGATTCCCTATCTCAACCGCCTCTCCGACCTGCTTTTCGTGCTCTCCCGGCGCTTCAACGCCCCCGACCGTGACGTGCTCTGGCAGCCCGGGGCGACGCGGGAAATCTGAGCCGCCACGGTCGGGGGTATCTTTTCAACCCCGGTCGGGGGGCATCGCTGGCCGATCCAGGAAATCCGCCGGATAACGCAACGTCTCGCGCGGAGGTTTTTCTATGCATCGGCGATTCCGATGATGTGCCGGGCAAGATCGGCGGCGCGTTCCATGTGCGCCATGTGGCCGGTTTCGGGGAAGCGGACGACGCGCACCGATGGCGACAGCGCATCGGCGTGGGCGGCGGGGATGATGCGATCCGCCTCGCCCCAGGCGACCAGCGTCGGCACGCGGATCGCCGCCAGCGTCGCGCGGAGCGACGTGTTCTGCCGGCCATTGGCGAAATTCGCCGCGGCGATCGCCTGCAACGCCGCGGCCACCCCGTCGAGCCGCTTATAGCGCAGCACCCCCTCCACCATGTCGCGCCCGATCAGCGCCGGATCGGCGAACAGCATCGCGAGCACCGCCTGCATCTCACGCGCCCGGCGCGCGGCGATGAAGCCGCCGATATAGTCCATGTTGATCTCCGGCCCGAGCCCGGCGGGGGAGATCAGCGAGAGCGAGAGGGATTCCGGCGCGAGCATGAGCGCGACCGCGCCGCCCAGCGAATGCCCGACCAGATGCGCGGGGCCGATGCCGCGCGCGCGGAGGAAGGCGGCGACGGCCCGTGCGAGGGCCGCGAAATTCCCCCCGGGGAGGGTTTTGGTCGAGCCGCCATGGCCGGGCAAATCGATCGCGAAGGTGTGAAACCGCGCGGCGAGCAGCGGCTGCAGAAACAGCCAATTGTTCAGATCGCCGCCAAACCCATGGATCAGCACCAGCGGCGGCGCGTCTTCCGGCCCCGCTTCCAAAACCTGGATCGGCCCGATTTCGGTCGCGACCCGCGCCGGGGCCGGCGCCGACGCGGCCTCCGCCGCCGGCACGAACGCCGCGTGCTGGGCGGCGATGAAGGCATCGATCTCGGCGTCATCGGCGGTGCCGTCAGCGATCACGCCGATCAGCGTGCCGACCGGCACCATCACGCCGGGTTTCACCACCTGGCGGCGAAGCGAGCCGGCGGCGGGGCTTTCGTAACCCGCGGTGATCTTGCTGGTCTCGATATCGGCGACTTCCTCGCCCGCCGCGACCGGCTCGCCAGGGGCCTTCCGCCAGGCGGCGACCATGCCTTCGGTCATGGCGAGACCCATCTTGGGCATCACCAGGGCGCGCAATCCGGCCATGCTCAGGCCGCCTTGCGCCCGCCGGCCGCCATCACCGCGCGCACCGCCGAAATGATCTTCTCGACGTCGGGAAGGTAGAGATCCTCCAGCGCCGGCGAAAACGGCACCGGCGTATGCGGCGGCGAAACCCTGCGGATCGGCGCCTTGAGCGCCTCGAACGCCCGCTCGGCGACCTGGGCGGCAATGTCGCTCGCCATGTTGCAGCGGGGGCTCGCCTCGTCGACCACCACCAGCCGGCCGGTCGCGCGCACCTCCTCGAGGATGGTCTCGATATCCAAAGGCGAGGTGGTGCGGGGGTCGATCACGGTGCAGGAAATTCCCTGCGCGCCAAGCTGATCGGCGGCTTCGTTGGCGAGCATCACCATCCGGCCAAAGGCGACGATGGTGGCGTCATCGCCCTCGCGGGTGAGGTTCGCCTCGCCGAAGGGGAGGGTATAGGGCTCGTCCGGCACCTCGTCCTCGACGTCATAGAGCATTTTATGCTCGAAGAAGATCACCGGATCGTCGTCCCTGATCGCCTCGATCATCAGTCCCTTGGCCTCATAGGGCGAGGACGGGATGACGACTTTGAGGCCGGGGACATGGGTGAACAGCGGATAGAGGCACTGGCTGTGCTGGCGGTCGTCGCGGAAGCCTGCGCCATACATGGTGCGGATGACGAGCGGCGTGCGTGCCTTGCCGCCGAACATGTATTTGAACTTGGCCGCCTGATTGAAGATCTGATCGAAGCACACCCCCATGAAATCGACGAACATGAGATCGGCGACGGGACGGAGCCCGGTGAGGGCGGCGCCGGCGGCGGCGCCGATGAAGCCGCTTTCGGTGATCGGCGTATCGAGCACGCGCTCGCGCCCGAATTGCGGCATCAGCCCCTTGGTCACGCCGAGCGGGCCGCCCCAGGCATCGTCCTCGCCGGGCGCGCCCATGCCGCCGGCGATGTCCTCGCCCATCACGATCACCCGCGGATCACGCGCCATCTCCTGGCGGATCGCCTCGTTCACCGCCTGGCGGAAAGATTTCCTCGCCATCCCGCGCGCTCCCTATTCAGTAGCTGACCCCATTCAGTAGCTGACCCCATTCAGTAGCTGACCCCCATTCAGTAACTGACATAGACATCGGTGAGCAGATCGGCGGGCGCGGGCATCGGCGCCGCTTTCGCGCGGCGGGT
>JAKCCP010000265.1 GCA_021841985.1 Pseudomonadota bacterium
GATCTCGCTCCGCTGATGCCGGTCGTGGTTTGTGAAGGAAAGACAGATAACATTTACATCCGCTGCGCGTTGGAAGCGCTCGCCAGGAGCTATCCAACTCTGGCCAAGCAGGAGAAGACAAAGGTCGAGCTGAAAATCCGATTATTCAGGTACACCGAGATCACGAGGCGGCTCATGGGAATCGCGGGTGGCTCAGGAAATTTCAAGCGCCTGATCTCTAAGTATAGCGAAATTATGAAGCCGTTCACCGCCAAAGTCGAGCGCTTTCCTGTGATCCTCCTCGTCGATAACGACAGTGGAGCCAAGGATATTTACAGTTGCGTGAAGGAGAAAACTAAGAAATCGACCGTTGACGGCACAGAGAGCTTCTACTATCTTGTCGACAATCTCTACGTCGTCCCAACCCCTCTTACCGAATCGGGCGGACAGACGGTGATCGAGGACTTCCTGCCATCGAAGTCGCGGGAGGAAAAGCTGGGAGGGAAAACACTTTACCTTGGGAACGGCAATCTCGACACGAAGAAGCATTACGGCAAGTCGCTGTTCGCGGAGCACGTCATCTGGAAAAAGCGCAAGGAAATCGACTTCACAAAGATGAAGCCGATCCTGGATCGGATTGCTCTCGTCGTAGAGGATTATGCCAACAAACCATGAGCGTTAAATTTCCTACAGTAGCCAAATGCTATGGGTAAATCACGAATTCCATATCAGACGGTCAACGGTCTCCTCCGCCGGGTCAATATAAGCCGGCCCGGTTCAGCCGGTCCAGCGACACCCACACCCCGAAAGCCGAAATTCGCCGCCCGCATTTGCCAGTGGAAAAAAGGAATGCGAATTTCTCCCCCGCCGCACTGAGCGCGGCAAGGCGGGGAGAAAAAATGCGGGATTTTCATCTGCCGGGGCGAAGCCCGGTTTATGCCACCTCGGGCATGGCCGCGACCTCGATGCCGGCGGCGACGCTTACCGCGCTCGACGTGCTGCGCGCGGGGGGCAACGCGCTCGACGCGGCGATCGCCGCCGTCGCCGTGCTCGGCGTGGTCGAGCCGCAATCGACCGGGATCGGGGGCGATTGTTTTTGTCTCTATGCCCCGGCCGGCGCGGAGAAAGTCGTTGCCATGAACGGCTCGGGGCGCGCCGGCGCCTATGCCGACATGGCGTATTTCGAGGCCGCCGGCATCACCGAGCTTCCCGTCCATTCGCCGCACGCCGTCACCATCCCCGGCGCTGTCGCGGCATGGGAAAAACTGCTCGAAGCCCATGGCACGCGCGGGCTCGATGAGCTGCTGCGCCCGGCGATCCGGCTGGCCGAGGAGGGCCATCCCGTCCATGCCAGGGTCGCCGCCGACTGGGCGGACGCGGCGGCCAAACTCCGCGTAACCGGCGCCGATCCCTTCCTCCCCGGCGGCGAGGCGCCCAAGCCCGGCGATCTCTTCCGCCAGCCCCAGCTTGCCGAGACGCTGCGCGCGATCGGGCGCGATGGCGCGCTCGCTTTCTACGAAGGCCCGATCGCCGCCGAAATGGTGGCAACGCTGCGCGCGGCCGGGGGCGGGCAGAGCGAAGCCGATTTCGCGGCCGGGCTGATGGGGCCGGAATTCGTGGACCCCATCCGCCTCGCCTGGCGCGGCCATGACATCTGGCAGTGCCCGCCCAACGGCTCGGGCCTGATCGCGCTCATGCTGATCGGCATCCTTGATGGCTTGCCCCCCGACGCCGAAGGCCCGCTCGGCTTGTTGCGTATCCATCGCCACGCCGAGGCCGCCCGCCTCGTCTATCGCGACCGCGACGCTTTCCTGGCCGACCCGGCGCAGGCGGACGTGCCGGTGGCGAAACTGCTCGATCCCGCCTATCTCGCCGGCCTCCGCGCGCTGATCGAGGACGATCGCGCCCTGCCCGCCCTGCCGCCGCCGGGCGAGGCCCTCCTGCCGGCGCATCGCGATACCGTCTATCTTTGCGTGGTCGATCGCGACGGCAACGCGTGCAGCCTGATCAACTCGCTGTTCCAGAGTTTCGGCTCGGGGCTTCTGGCGCCGCGCTCGGGCGTGATGCTGCATAATCGCGGCCTCGGGTTCCGCCTCGAACGCGGCCATCCCAACGCTATCGCGCCGCATAAACGCCCGATGCACACCATCATCCCCGGCATGCTCACCAAGAGAGGCCAAGCGGTGATGCCGTTCGGCGTGATGGGCGGGCATTTCCAGCCGATGGGCCATAGCCTCTTGCTCAGCAACCTCTTCGACTATGGGCTGGACATACAGGAAGCACTTGATCTTTCAAGATTTCTTCCCTTCGCGGGAAAACTCGAAGTGGAGCGCGGCATCCCCGAGGAGCTGATGGCCCGGCTCACCGCCCTTGGCCATCGTCCGGTTCGCGTCACCCGACCGCATGGTGGCGGGCAGGCGATCATCATCAACCAGGCCCGCGGCGTGCTGATCGGCGGCTCCGATCCGCGCAAGGACGGGCTGGCCTTGGGGTATTGAGCATGGAACCCTGCGACCTCGCGGCAACCGACGCCCGCGCCCTGATCGGGGCGAAAAAACTCTCCCCCGTGGAACTCCTCGAGAGCTGCATCAACCGGATCGAGGCGCTCGATCACGCGGTCAACGCCCTGGTCGCGCGCGATTTCGAGCGCGCCCGCGAAGCTGCCCGCGCCGCCGAAAAGGCCGTGCTGCGCGGCGAGGCGCTCGGCACCCTGCATGGCCTGCCCGTCGGCATCAAGGATCTCGAGGACACGGCGGGGCTGCGCACCACCTATGGCAGCCCGCTCTTTCGCGACCATGTGCCCGCCGCCGATGATCGCACGGTCGCGGCGCTGCGCGCGGCCGGGGCCATCGTCATCGGCAAGACCAACACGCCGGAATGGGGCGCGGGGGCCAACACCCGCAACGCCGTCTATGGCGCGACCGGCAACCCGTTCGATCCGCAAAAATCCGCCGCCGGCTCCTCGGGCGGCTCGGCGGTCGCCTTGGCCACCGGGATGGTGCCGCTTGCCTCGGGCTCGGATATGGGCGGCAGCCTGCGCAACCCCGCCGGGTTCTGCGGCATCGTCGGCTTTCGTCCTTCCCCCGGTCTGGTGCCGAGCGAAAAGCGTGTGCTGGGCTGGTCGGCGCTCTCCGTGCTCGGGCCGATGGCGCGCAACGTGCCCGATGTCGCGCTGATGCTTTCGGCGATGAGCGCCTGCGACCCGCGCGACCCGCTCGCCGGGCCTCTCACCGCGGATTTTTCGCCACCCCCGCCGCTCGATCTCGCGGGGTTGCGCGTGGCCCTCACCCCGGATTTCGGCTTCGCCCCCACCGAGCGCCAGATTGCCGAGGTTTTTGCTGAAAAAACAACGCTCTTTCGCGGCATTTTCCGGCGCGCCGACGACGCGACGCCGGATTGTTCGGGCACCGACGAGGCTTTCGCCGTGCTGCGCGCCGTGAGTTTCCTCGCCGCCCATCGCGCCCGCGCCGAGGCGCATCCCGACCAGGTCGGCCCCAATGTCCGCGCCAATGTCGCCGAGGGCCTGCGCTATTCGGCCGCCGACGTCGCTCGCGCCGAGGCCGCGCAGACCGAAATCTACCGGCGCTGGCAGAGGTTTTTCCGCGACTACGACGTGATCCTCACCCCCACCCTTACCATCAGCCCGCGCCCCTGGAGCGAACTCTACCCCGCCGAGATCGACGGCAGCCCGACGAAAAGCTATTTCCACTGGCTGGCGCTCGCCTACGCGGTCTCCCTCGTCGGCCATCCCGCGCTCTCGCTGCCGCTCGGCCTCGACCACAATGGCATGCCGTTCGGACTGCAAATCGTTGGGCCGCGTGGCGGCGATGCGGCGGTTCTGGCGATTGCCCGCGCTCTCGAACAGACCCTCGCCGGTAATCTTCAAACCGCGCGCCCCAGCCCCAACCTCACCCACCTCAAATCCGCCCCCGCCCTCGACACCAGCCCCGGCTTCCTCGGCTTCGGCTGAGGAAGACAAGGCCAGGGGCGCTGCCCCTGGACCCCGCCAGGGACAGAAGTCCCTGGACCCTATTACTGAAGTTCAACAGTGCGGGCCCGTTTCCCGAATTGTGAGATGAATCGTTTCAATGGGTTACGCAACGAGCGGGGCGATTTTCTGCTGGAATGTGGTGCCACGTTTTGCGACAATTGTCGCCATA
>JAKCCP010000201.1 GCA_021841985.1 Pseudomonadota bacterium
ATCGCGTCCGTCCCCTCGATCGCCTCGACCGCGAGCACGATGCCCTGCTGCACCACCGCCGCCTGCCCGACATCGACCGCGCCCAGCGCCCGCACCACGGCAACCCCGCGCGCGACATCGCGCAGCGCCGCGGCGTCGGGCGCGACGGCCCCGAGCTGGCCCGGTGCCTCGACCAGTTCGGCGAGAATTTCATGGGCGCCGATGACGCGGAACCCCTCCTCGCCCAGCACCCGCACCAAGGCGGCGAGCAATCCGTCATCGCCGGCGAAAGCGGCGCGGCCGATGCGCGCCAGGATGCGTGCGCCCTCGGCGTCCGGGCGGAGCGCGAGCAGGGAGGGCCGGCGCACCGGGCCGACCAGCACGAGATCGCCGCAGCCCTCGGCGCGCAGCCGTTTCAGGATCTGTCCGGCCGCGCCGAGGCGGGCGAAGGCATGGCGATAGGGCGCTAGCACGGCGGGCTCGGCAAAACCCTCGAAGCCGATGATGAACACCTCGCGCCCCGCCGCAAGCGCCGCCGCGGCGACCTGGCCCGGGAGTTTGCCGCCCCCGGCGAGGATGCCAAGGCGCGGGCTGGCACCGCTCGTCATGCGCGGCTCGATCGGGGCGGTGGCGCGCGGGTCAGGCGCGGAGCGGCTCCAGGATCGAGACGTAATTGGCGACCGCGGCACCCCCCATGTTGAACACGGCGCCGAGATCGGCCTTGGGCAATTGCATCGCCCCCGCCCCGCCGGTGAGCTGCATGGCGGCGAGCGCGTGCATGGAAACCCCGGTGGCGCCGATCGGATGGCCCTTCGATTTGAGCCCGCCCGAACGGTTCACCGGCAGCCGGCCATCGGCCGCGGTAACCCCTTCGAGGGCGACGCGCGCCCCCTGGCCGGGGGCGGCGAGGCCCATCGCCTCGTATTCGATCAATTCCGCGATGGTGAAACAGTCATGGGTTTCGACGAAGGAGAGATCCCACACATCGATCCCGGCCCGCGCCAGGGCCTGCCGCCAGGCCAGCGCCGCGCCCTCGAACAGCACGATGTCGCGCTTCGAGAGGGGCAGGAAATCATTGACCTGGGCGGTGGCGCGAAACCGCACCGCCTTGGCCATGGCGCGCGCTGTTTCCTCATCGGTCAGCACCAGCGCCGCCGCACCGTCCGAGACCAGTGAGCAATCGGTGCGCTTCAGCGGCGGCGCGACATAGGGATTTTTCTCGCTTACCGCGCGGCAGAATGCAAAACCGAGATCCTTGCGCATCTGGGCGAAGGGGTTATCGACGCCGTTTTTGTGGTTTTTCGCGGCGATCGCGGCCAGGGCATCCGATTGGTCGCCGAAACGCTGGAAATAGCGCTCGGCGATGCGCCCGAAAACCCCCGCGAAGCCCGCCGGAATATCGCCTTCCTCCTTGCGATAGCTCGCCTTGAGCAGGATATCGCCGACTTCGGGGCCCGGCGTCGCGGTCATTTTCTCGGCGCCGACCACGAGCGCGAAACGGCCACGTCCGGCGGCCAGGAAGTCGCGCGCCCCATGCACCGCCGCCGAGCCGGTGGCGCAGGCATTCTCAAAGCGCGTCGCCGGCTTGAAACGGAGCTCAGGCACCGCCTGGAACACCAGCGAAGACGGAAAATCCTGGGTCGAGAAGCCGTTATTGAAGAGGCCAACGAACACCGCGTCGATCTCGCCGGGCGCGACCCCGGCATCGGCGATGGCGGCGCCGGCGACCCGGCCGAACAGCCCCTCGATATCTGGCTCGTCGAGCTTGCCGAAGGGCGAATGCGCCCAGCCAACGATGCAGGCCTCACTCATGGCGTGGTCCCCCTATTCGCTTGTGTGGCTTCGGTATGGCTTCGCGGTCGGCATCCTTCTAGCAGGGTTTCCGGGCAGCCAAAAGTGCGGTCGCGTCGCGGTTTGAAACTTCGCCCCGGCGCCTCGGGCGGCCAATCGCGAAATTTTGATCCTGGTCATGGCGGCAAATAATCCTTTCCCGATAGCGTCCGATCATGGCAAAAATCATTCGTATGAAAAACCATCCCGCGAGCGCGCCGGCCCTGCCGTCGTTGCGGGCAGTGCCGTTGCGTCTGAGCAGCAATGGGCAGGCCGTGCCCTTGCTCGACGAAGCCGAGCGCGAGACCCTTGCCGGCATCGCAACGCTCGCGCGGTTCCCGCGCGGCGCCCGGCTTGAGGCGGAAGGCGAGCGCGCTGTGCAAATTTACAATATCATCGAGGGCGTGGTTAAGACCTACCGTCTCTCGGAGGACGGCGCGGCCTATATTCTCGCTTTTCTTTTCCCCGGCGATCTCGTCGGGCTCTATGAGAACGGCCGCTACGTCAACTCGGCCGAGGCCGTGACCGCGGTTGTCGCCCACCGCCTCCCGATCGAGGCGCTCGAGCAGGTTTTACAGCGCGATCCCGCGCTCAATGCGCATTTCCTCAGCAAGGCCTGCCACGACCTGCGCGCGGCGCAGCGGCACACGATTTTGCTCGCTCATCACGACGCGCGCACGCGGGTGCTGCTGTTTCTCGATCTCATTGCCGACCACGCATCCGAGATCACTGGCTCGCGCCGCATCGTCGCGTTGCCGATGCCGCGCACCGATATCGCGGATTATCTCGCGCTCTCGCCGGAAGCCGTGAGCCGCACCCTGCATGCGCTCGAACACGAAGGGGTGCTGCGTTTCATCAGCCCGCGGGTCATCGAATTCGACCGCCGCGACGACCTGCCCTCGATCCATCGTCAGAGCGGCTGAGCGTTTGAAAAAGCACCCTCTGGGGCAAAAAGAATTTCATCGGCCGCCGTATCCCATCTGCGACATCCCCGGAATTGCTGGCCGCGGTTTGCCCCCTGGCGCTCCCCGAACGAAATCCAGCCGAGATCTCGGCGAAGGGAGGCGCTCGCCAAGCGCTGCGCCGAAATGTTACGCTCCAACGAGGCGGGGCGGGCCAACGAGACGGGGCGGGAATGAAGCGGGGCGGGAACGAGTTATAGTATGCTGAAGCATCTGATTTGATGGCGCCCCCGGATCCGTTGCCGCGTTTCGGCGACCGGCGGCGGGCGCGGATCGGGCTGCTCGGCGGCTCGTTCAATCCCGCCCATGCCGGGCATCGCCATATCGCCGAGCAGTTCCGCCGCCGCTTGCGGCTCGATCAGGTGTGGCTGCTGGTTTCGCCGGGCAATCCGCTGAAGCCGGAAGCCGGGATGGCGCCGCTGGCGGCGCGGCTGGCGAGCGCACGGGCGATCGCCGATGGCAGGCGGCTCCGCGCGACCGACCTTGAGGCGCGGCTCGGCACGCGCTTCACCCGTGACACGCTCCGCCTGCTGCGACTGCGTTTTCCGCGGGCGCGGTTCGTATGGCTGATGGGGGCGGATATTCTCGAACAATTGCCGCGCTGGCGGAGCTGGCGGGAGATCGTGCGGAAGGTTCCCTTTGCCGTCCATCCGCGACCCTCGTACAATGCGCGGGCGCGGACCAGCCCGGCGGCGATGACGCTGCGCCGGGCGCTCCGGGCGCAGCATCTTGCCCCGGCGCTGGCCGATTTGCCGCCGCCGGCCTGGGTGTTCCTGAATGCCGCACAGAATCCGGCCTCGGCGAGCGCGCTACGCGGCGCCGAGATTGACTTGACCGAGGGAGAAAGAGCCATCGCCCACCCCAAGCAAATCCACCCCAAGCAGATCACGACCGCGACGGCAGCGCCGGTCAAACCGCCGCGAAGCGCGAGCGGCGCGCCCGCCCGCAAGCGCGCGCCGCGGCGCAAACCCACGCCGCAAGCCGAGATCGAACGCCTGAGCGCGGTGATCGCCGCCAGCCTCGAAGACGACAAGGCGGAAAACATCACCACCATCGACCTCGCCGGCCGGGCCGCCTTCGCCGAACGCATGATCATCGCAACCGGCCTCGCCGACCGCCAGATCGAGGCGATGGCCACGCATCTGCGCGAAAAATTGCGGGAGGCCGGGCTGCGGCGCGTGTCCGTGGAGGGCCAGGGCGGCGCGAGCTGGGTGCTGATCGATGCCGGGGACATCATTGTCCATCTTTTCAAGCCCGACGCCCGCGCGCTCTACAATCTGGAAAAAATGTGGGGCGCGGATCTCGACGAGCCCGAGATCGGGGTGATTTGAGAGCGCCGAGACGCGGGCGGCGTCAACGCGCCGGCTGCGGCGGGCGCGGCGAAAGCCGGCGAAACGCGGCCAGCGCGTAATAGATCGATTTGAACGCCAGAACCGGCACCGCCATGCCCCGCTCCGGGCGCAAATGCCCGGCGAGCAGCGAAATAATGGCGTCGCGCATGCCGAGCGTGTTGCGCGGCGCGAGAAACAGCTCGCGAAGCACCGGGGTGTTGATGCGATGGATCATCCAGCCGATGCGATCGAGTGCCGCGCGGATCTGCCGCTCCTGGCGCCGCGCCAGTTGCGCGCCCCGGGCGGGATCAGCGAGCCAGGCCAACGCCGTCTCGGCGCCCTGCTCGGCCATCGTCATTGCCATCAAGACGCCGCTCGAAAACACCGGATCGAGAAACGCGAAGGCATCGCCGATCATGAGCCAGCGGTCGCCCCAGGCGCGGCGCGCCCGATAGGAATAGTTGCCAGTACTGGTGACCGGGCTCACGCCGGCGGCCTCACCCATCCGCGCCCAGAGGCTCGGGCTTTCGCGCAATCGCGCGAGGAAGAAATCGGCGATCGCCTCGTTCCGCCCCTTGAACGCCGCGGCCGTGCCGACGAAGCCGATACTGGTCAGCCCCTCGGGCAGCGGGATCACCCAGAGCCAGCCATCGCGCACGAAATGGATGCTGATCGCCCCCGCCATGTCGTCGTGCCGCGGGGAGACGCCCCGGAAATGGGCAAAAACCGCGGCCGTGTTGTTGTGCTTGTCGGTTTCCTTGAGGCCGAGGCGGCTGGCCAGAAACGTCTCGCGCCCGGAGGCGTCGAGCACGAAGCGCGGGGCGAATGCCAGTGCCCCGTCCTCGGCGCTCTCGGCGCGCACCGAGAGCCGCTCGCCCGCCCCTTCGGCGACCGCGACAACGCGCACGCGCTCGCGTAGGCGTGCCCCCTTGGCGCGGGCATTCTCAAAAAGAACTTGGTCGAACTCGGCGCGACGCACCTGGTAGGCGTGGCTGAAGCCCTTGACGCGCGAGAGCGCGAAGGGAAACGCGACCCGCCCACCCATCTCGTCGCAAATAAACTCCGCCCCCGGCTTGTGGACGCCGATCGCGGCGATTTTTTCCGCGACCCCGAGGCGCTCGAAAAGCGGCAGATTCCGCGGCAGCAGTGATTCGCCGATGTGAAAACGCGGATGCGCGGCTTTTTCCAGCAGCACGACATCGCTCCCGCGTTCCGCGAGCAGGGCGGCGGCGGTGGCCCCGGCGGGGCCACCGCCGATTATCAGAACGTCGCAAATTTCTCCCGCTAGAGGCATCCAAGGCATCCCCCGCTCGCCGGCAGATCGTCATATGTTGTGGATATAGCCAGCCCTCGGCAAGGACACCAGCGCCGCCTTGCTTGGGTCCAGGGATGAAATCGTTCCATGGCCTCGGGTCCTGCCCCGTCAACGCGCCCGGGCTCTCCAGAACGGATAGAAATTGAACCAGTTGAACGGGTGGGCGCGGCAGGCGGCGGCGAGGCTTTTACTATAGGCGTCGATCCACACGCCAAGCTCCGCCTCGCGCCGCCCACGCGGCAGGACGATGCGCTCGGCGAACCGCTCGAAGCGGATGATATAGCGCCGGGGCGCGGCGCGGATGCCATAAAACAGCACAACCGGCGCGCCGGCGACCGCGGCCAGCACCAGGGGGCCCGCGGGAAATTCCGCCTCGGCCCCGAGGAATTGGGTGCTTACCATGCGCTCCCGCGTTGGCGCGCGGTCAGCCAGTAAGCCCACGATCTCGCCCCGCGCGAGGCATTCGTGGACCCGCAGCATCCCCTCCGGCGCGCCGATCTCGATCACGTCGCGCGCCAGCTCGGGGTCGAGCGTTTCGAGCAGCCGGGTCAGATGGCCGCTGTTGCGGCGGAACATCACCGGGCGCACCCGCACCGGCGCGTTCCGCCCGAACGCGCGCAGCACATCGAAACTGCCGAGATGGGCGCCGAGCAGGATGCAGCCACGGCCGGCGTTCACCACTTCGGTGATCGCCTCCAGCCCCCGCACGTGCAGCTCGAACCCCTTGATGCGGCCCGAGAGGAAGAAAACCCGGTCGAGGATGACGCAGGCGAAGGTAAAAAAATGCCGCAGCACATCGCGCTCGCGCGCCGGGTGGTTGAGCACGCGGGCGAGATACTCGCGCGAGGCGGCGCGCGCGGCGGCCGAGCTGGCGTAGAACCAGAGCGTGATCGGATAGAGCAGCATCTGGCCAACGTGCCAGCCCAGGTGACGGGTGAGCCATAGCATGCCGCCGAGCAGACGGGCCCCGCCGCGCTCGCGCTGCCTCGCCCAGTTCATGCGACCGCCAGCCGCGGCCATCGTGTCAAAGCCGATGCTGGGCAAGGAAGGCCGGGGACAAGCGGGCGAGGCGCCGCGCCAGCCAGATCAGCATCAGCCGCAGGTGCATCCCGCTCAGCAGCAGATTGTCGCGCCCGTAGCGGAAATGCGACACGCCGCCCTCCGCCGCCGTGGGATAGACGACGGGGGCGGGCAGGTTGATCGCGCGCACCCCCTGCCAGCAGAGTCGCACCGCCGCTTCGGGGTCGAAATCGAAACGGCGCATCCAGCGCGTCGTCTGCATCGCCGCGAGCAAGGGCGCGATCGGATAGACGCGGAAGCCGAACAGCGAATCGCGCACCGCACCGCCGGTCTCAAGCCGCGTCCACCAGTTGGAAATGCGCCGCCCATGGACGCGCAAGGCTGGCGCGGCTTCGTCGAACACTGGCACGCCGAGCACCATCGCCCGCGGCTCGGCAAGCGAGGCGGCCATGAAGCGGGGAATATGCGCGGCCGGATGCTGGCCGTCGGCATCGAGGGTCAGCGCATGGGTGAAGCCCGTCGCCCGCGCCGCCCGCAGCCCGTGCCGTACCGCACTTCCCTTGCCCTGGTTTCGTGGCAGCACCAGCACCCGCAGATGCCGATCGCGCGCCGCCTCGCCCTCAAGAAGTTGCGTGGTGCCATCGGTGCTGCCGTCCACCACCACCCAGACCGGCGCCCAGACGGCGCGCGCGGCGCGCACCGTCGCCAGGACGGCGGGGCCGGTGTTGTAGCTCGGGATCACCACCAGATGGGTTGCCGAGGGCGTCATGCGCGGGAGATTTCCTCGGCGAAGTAGCGTTCAATCGCGGCCGCCGCGGCGCCGATATCGCCGCGCACCATGATGCGCCGGCCGCATTTCGCGCGATAGGCGAGCGGGAAATCGGGCCTGCGCCAGAGCGGCCAGCCGCGCCGCAGATAGGGCGTGTTGCTGGACAGGAAGACGGTCTGTACCGGCACGCGGGCCATCTTGGCCATGGCGGCGAAACCCGGCTTGAAAGGTCCGAGGCCCTGGCCGGCGGAGCGCGTGCCCTCCGGGAAAATCACCAATTGCCGTCCCTCCCGCAGCGCGCGAGAGGCGGCGCGGATCAGCGCCAGCGCCGCGTCGTTGCGGATATAGCCGGCCAGACGGACGCTGCCGCCAAGGAAAGGATTGTCCCACAACTCCGCCTTGGCGATGCACACCGCGTCGGGCAGGCGGGAAAGCACCAGTACCGCATCCAGGAGCGAGAGGTGGTTGCAGGCGATCACCGCCGGGCCGCGGGCGGGCAGCGCGTCGAGGGCCGCGAGGTCGAAGCGCGCGAGCCCCGCCAGCCGCATCAGCGCCAGCCCGGCGCGGCACCCGGCCATGATGACGAACCGCCCGAGCGCCGCCCCTTCCCGGCGTGGTAGCAGATGGAACAGCACGCCAGCGAGCTGGCTCCAGAGCAGGCTGGCGAGGCAGAAGATCGCGAGCAAGAGGTGAAAGCTCGCCCGGTCGCGCAGGCAAGCGAGCGCGCCGCGCGGGCGGACCGAATTCCTGAGTTCGCAGGCAACTTCCATGGCGATCCTGCCTTTCCTGCCGTCACCCGGAGCCTAAGCAGGTTTCCAGTGATCACGCCACATTTGGCGGGTGCGCTGACCGAGCAATCGGGTGAAGGGGGTTTTGGATGGTTCCAGGATCCAGCAGCACGTAAAAGCCATGGGCTTTGCTTCCCCTTGGGATCCTAGCAAAGGGGGGGGGTGTTTACACTCTTTTCGGGGAAGATCCCGCTTTTCAGGCTCGCCAGATTTTCATGCTCTGAGATCTGCCCTATAGGCTCTCGCAGGGCAAATTTTCCGCGAGGAACCCGTCCATGAGCGAACCGATCAGCCTCAACCGCGACGCCTGGGATCTTTTTGAAAAGCTCTGCGGCGCGGCCGAAAGCCTTCGTCTCGGGGTCAGCCGCGGCAGTCTCGGCGAGCATCTCGTTGACGCCGGTGCCGCGCATCCCGGCGGCATCGAGGCCGGGCGGCGCATCGCCGAGATCTGCATGGGCGGATTGGGGCGCGTCACGCTCGCCCATGATGCGGCGCTCGCGCGCTGGCCGCTGACCCTCGCGGTTGCCTCCTCGCAGCCGGTGCTCGCCTGCCTCGCCAGCCAATACGCCGGCTGGAGCCTCGCGCATGAAAAATTCTTCGCCCTCGGCTCTGGCCCCGCCCGGGCGCTCGCGCGGAAGGAGAAGCTGTTCGAGGAACTCGGCTATGCCGATCGCGCCGATCACGCGGTCCTGGTGCTGGAAAGCGCCAAGCCGCCGCCCGCCGCCATCGTCGAGAAAGTGGCCACCGATTGCGGCCTCGCCCCGGACCGTCTCGGCATCCTCTACGCGCCGACGCAAAGCCTCGCCGGCGCCGTCCAGGTGGTGGCCCGCGTGCTGGAAGTGGCGCTGCACAAGGCGCACGAACTGCATTTCCCCCTCGATCGCATCCAGGACGGCGCCGCCGCCGCCCCGCTCGCACCCCCGCATCCCGATTTCATTAAGATCATGGGCCGCACGAATGACGCCATCATCTTCGGCGGGCGCGTCCATCTCTTTGTCACCGGGCCGGAGGACGAGGCGAAAGCGCTCGCCGAACGCCTGCCCTCCGCCACCTCGCGCGATTATGGTCGGCCCTTCGCCGAGATTTTCCGCGCCGTGAAGGGCGATTTCTACGCGATCGACGGCGCGCTCTTCAGCCCCGCCGCCGCCATCGTCACCGCTCTCGACACCGGCCGCTCCTTTCATGCCGGGCAGATCGACCCCGCCAATCTCGACATCGCCTTCGATTGATCCACGCGCTTTTCCGGAGCCCGTTGCCTAAAAAGAAGGCAACGGGCTCCGCCCCTTGACCCCGCTGGGGCCTGAGGCCCCAGACCCCGATCCTGGAGAGGGTCCAGGGACGTCGATCCCTGGTGGGGTTCGAGAGGCAAACCCCTCGCCTTCGTTCCTGGCACGCCCGTTGCACATTAGGGCGCGACCGGAGCTTTCAGGAACGGCCGGGAACAAAGAGAGCGAAAAAGGACAAGAGCGATGGACTCTGACGGAACCTCCCTCACCCGCCGCCAGTTCGGCGGCCTGGGCGCTGCCGCGCTCGCCGCGGCGACAATGGGCGTGGCGAAATTTGGCATCTCCTCCGCGCACGCAGCAGAGAGCGGGCCGATCAAGATCGGCATTCTGCATTCACTTTCCGGCACCATGGCGATCAGCGAGACGACACTCAAGGATGTCATGCTGATGCTGATCGAGGCGCAGAACAAAAAGGGCGGGGTGCTCGGGCGGAAGCTTGTTCCCGTCGTGGTCGATCCCGCCTCGAACTGGCCGCTTTTCGCCGAGAAGGCGCGCGGCCTTCTCAGCACCGACAAATGCGCCGCCGTATTCGGCTGCTGGACCAGCGTATCGCGCAAATCCGTGCTGCCCGTCTTCGAGGAGCTGAACGGCTTGCTGTTCTATCCGGTGCAGTACGAAGGCCAGGAGTGCAGCCGCAATGTTGTCTATACGGGGGCGGCGCCCAATCAGCAGGCGATCCCGGCGGTCGATTACCTGATGAAGGAGGACAAGGTCGAGCGCTGGGTGCTCGCCGGCACCGATTATGTTTATCCTCGTACCACCAACCAGATTCTCGAAGCCTATCTCAAGATGAAGGGTGTCGCGCAGGGCGACATAATGATCAACTACACGCCTTTCGGCCATTCCGACTGGCAGAATATCGTAGCCCAGATCAAGCAGTTCGGCTCGGCGGGCAAAAAGACCGCCGTGGTCTCGACGATCAACGGCGATGCCAACGTGCCGTTCTACAAGGAGCTGGGCAACCAGGGCATCAAGGCGACCGACATTCCAGTCGTCGCCTTTAGCGTCGGCGAGGAAGAACTCGCGGGCATGGATACCAAGCCGCTCGTGGGACACTTGGCGGCGTGGAATTATTTCATGAGCGTCGATACGCCGGAGAACAAGACGTTCATCAAGCAATGGCACGAGTTCATCAAGAATCCGAAGCGTACTACCAACGACCCGATGGAAGCGCATTATATCGGCTTCAATATGTGGGTGAACGCGGTGAAGAAGGCGGGCACCACCGACACCAACGCGGTGATCGACGCGCTCATCGGCGTTTCGGTGCCCAATCTTTCCGGCGGCTATTCGACGCTGATGGGCAATCATCATATCACCAAGCCGGTGCTGATCGGCGAAATCCAGGATGACGGGCAGTTCAACATCGTCTCGCAAACGCCGGGCCTGGTCGTCGCGCAGGAATGGTCGCCTTATGTCGCCGAAACCAAGGATCTGATCGGCGATTGGCGCGCGCCGCTTTCGTGCGGCAATTTCAACGTCAAGACCGGCAAGTGTGGCGGCGCGAGCAAATAGCCGCCGGATGCGCGCGTTTCTGCTTCTCGTTCTGCTGCTGCTCCCGCCCGCACTCGCGCGGGCGCAGCAGGTCGAACCGGCCTTCGCCGCCATCGCATCGCAGGATTACGATGCGATGGCGGCCGGCATCAGTGAACTCGCGACCTCCGGCGACCCCCGCGCCGGCGCGATCATCACCGCCCTCCAGGCCGGCCGTCTCTATGCCGACGCGGCGGGCGGGCTCTACATTCGCAAGGCCGAGGGAAACTTCGTTGCCGCCGATAGCGGGGCGCCCGCAACGCCTGATGAAGATGCGCTCAAACGTCTGCGGGTGAACAATGGCGTCCGCCGCGCGGTGGCAGCAGCGCTCGGCGGCTTGCAGCTTTTCGCGACCGACCCCGCAACCCGTCGCGGCGCCGCGGAAGCGGTGTTCAAATCGCGCGACGCGGCCCTGCTTCCCGTGCTCGACCGCGCGCTCGCCAAAGAGCGCGATCCAGCCGTGCGACTGGCCATGGAGCAGGCCCGCGCCGCGGCGATCCTGACCAGCGCCACGGCGCCGGATGCGGAAAAACTCGCCGCCGTCGCGGTCATCCGCGCGCGCGGCGATCTCGATGCGAGCGCGCTGCTCGCCTCGCTCCCCAACGCCTCGCCCGCGGTCGCGACCGCCGCGCATGACGGAGTGATGGCGATCCAGCGTGTGTTGCAACTATGGGATCTGCTGGAGGGTGTATTCTATGGTCTCAGCCTTGGCTCGGTGCTGCTGCTCGCCGCGATCGGGCTGGCCATCACCTTCGGCGTGATGGGCGTGATCAACATGGCGCATGGCGAAATGGTGATGATCGGCGCCTATGTCACCTTCGTCGTCCAGGAAACCGTTCGGCAGAATGCCCCGGGGTTGTTCGGCGCAAGTCTCGTCATCGCGGTGCCGCTCGCTTTCCTCTGTGCCGGCCTCGTCGGCATTGTCGTCGAACGCAGCCTGATCCGCTTTCTTTATGGCCGTCCGCTTGAAACCCTGCTCGCCACCTGGGGGCTAAGCCTGGTTCTGCAACAAGCCGTACGATCGATTTTTGGCCCGACCAATCGCGAGGTCGGCACACCCGCCTGGATGAGCGGGGCGGTGCCTCTCGGCGGCCTTACGATTACCCTCAACCGGCTCACCATCATCGTTTTTGCGTTTCTGGTTTTTGCCGCGCTGATGGTGCTGCTGCGCTATACCTCGCTCGGCCTCAAGATGCGCGCGGTGACGCAGAATCGCGCCATGGCGGCGGCGATGGGCATTCGCACACCGTGGATCGACGCGCTCACCTTCGGCCTCGGCTCGGGTGTCGCCGGCATGGCCGGGGTGGCGCTCAGCCAGATCGACAATGTCAGCCCCAATCTTGGCCAGGGCTATATCATCGACAGTTTCATGGTGGTGGTGTTCGGCGGCGTCGGCAATCTCTGGGGCACCGCGCTCGGCGCCATTCTTCTCGGCATCGTCAATAAATTCCTCGAACCGTTCGCGGGCGCCGTGCTCGGTAAAATCGCCGTTCTTGTGCTGGTGATCCTGTTCATCCAGCGGCGTCCACGCGGGCTGTTCCCGCTCAAGGGGCGGGCGGCGGAAGCATGACGCGCGCAACCGTCGCCTCGTTCCTCGTCCCCGTTCTCATCATCGGCGGCGCGGCACTCCTGGTGCTTGGCAATGCCGCGCTGCCCCCCACAGCGGCACTGCATGTATCGGTCTTCGTGATCTCACTGGTCGGCAAATATCTTTGCTATGCCATGCTGGCGCTCGCGCTCGATCTCGTCTGGGGCTATGCCGGCATCCTGAGCCTCGGCCATGCGGCGTTCTTCGCGCTCGGCGGCTATGCCATGGGCATGTATCTGATGCGCGAGATCGGCACCCGCGGCGTCTATGGCAATGCGACGCTGCCCGATTTCATGGTGTTTCTCAACTGGACCGAACTTCCCTGGTACTGGTACGGCTTCAACCATTTCGCCTTCGCCGCCCTGATGGCGCTCGTGGTGCCCGCGCTGCTCGCCCTTGTCTTCGGCTACCTCGCCTTCCGCTCGCGGGTTTCGGGCGTCTATCTCTCGATCATCACCCAGGCCCTCACCTTTGCGCTGCTGCTCGCCTTCTTCCGCAACAATATGGGTTTCGGTGGCAATAACGGCCTCACCGATTTCAAGGACATCATCGGCTTCGATCTGCATGCCGACGCAACACGGAATGCGCTTCTGCTGGCAACCGCCATCGCGCTTGCCGGGGCTTTTCTCCTGGCGCGCTATGTCGTCGCCTCGCGTCTCGGCAAAATCCTGATTGCCGTGCGCGATACCGAAAGCCGCACGCGTTTCCTCGGCTATCGTCCGGAATCCTACAAGCTCTTTGTCTTCGTTCTCTCGGCGATCATTGCCGGCATTGGCGGCGCGCTTTACGTGCCGCAGGTCGGCATCATCAATCCCGGCGAATTTTCTCCGGCAAATTCGATCGAGGCGGTGATCTGGGTCGCGGTTGGTGGGCGCGGCACGCTGGTGGGCGCCATACTCGGGGCCATCCTGGTCAATTTTGGCAAAACCTATTTTACCAGCGCGCTCCCCGATGTCTGGCTGTATGCGCTCGGCTTCCTGTTCATCCTGACGACACTTTTTTTACCCCACGGCCTCGTCCGCGTGTTTTCCCGCGCCCGCCCTTCCGCCTTGCCTGAACCGAGCCCGGCGAAGGAGCATCCGGCATGAGTGGCGCGATCGGTGGCATCTCGGACACGCTCCTCTATCTCAGCGGTGTCAGCGTGAGTTTCGATGGCTTCCGCGCGCTCAACAATCTTTCCCTGGTGTTGGCGCCCGGCGAGATGCGCGCGGTGATCGGCCCGAACGGGGCTGGCAAGACGACGATGATGGATGTCATCACCGGCAAGACCCGCCCGGATGCGGGGGATGTGATCTTTCGTGCCGATACCGACCTCACCCGCCTCGATGAGCCGGCGATCGCGGCGCTCGGCATTGGGCGGAAATTCCAGAAGCCGACGGTGTTTGAACCCCACACCGTCCATGACAATCTGCTGCTCGCGCTCGCCGGCAACCGTGCGCCGCATCACGCCCTGTTTGCCCGCGAAACCCGCGCCGAGCGCGCGCGCATCGACGAACTTTTGGCGACCATCCGGCTTGCCGAACATCGCTACAGGCGCGCCGGCGATCTCTCGCACGGCCAGAAGCAATGGCTGGAAATTGGCATGCTGCTCGCCCAGGAGCCCGATCTCCTGCTCATCGACGAACCCGTCGCCGGCATGACCGATGCCGAGACCGCCGAGACGGCGCGGCTTTTGCGCGAGATCAATCGCACCAAAAGCGTCGTCGTGGTCGAGCACGATATGGATTTCGTGCGGGCGCTCGATGTCAAGGTGACGGTGCTGCACGAAGGATCGGTGCTCTCCGAGGGCAGTATCGAACATGTTAGCGCCGATCCCAGGGTCATCGAGGTCTATCTCGGGCGCTAGAAGAAATGCGAGAAAAAATGCTGAAAATCCGTGATATCGACCTTTATTACGGCGCGGCGATCGCCTTGCGGCAGGTCTCGCTCCAGGTGGCGATGGGTGAGGTGACGTGTCTTTTGGGGCGGAACGGCGTCGGCAAGACCAGCCTTTTGCGGGCGGTGATGGGAACGCACCCCATCACACGCGGGACGATCACCTGGGATGGGGCAGAGATCACGAAACTTCCCACCTATGATCGGGCGCGGCGCGGCATCGCCTATGTGCCGCAAGGCCGCGATATTTTTCCGCTCCTCAGCGTGCGGGAAAATCTGGAGACCGGCTTTGCCGTCCTGCCGCGCGGCCAACGCCACATTCCCGAGGAGATTTTTTCGCTCTTTCCGGTGCTGAAAACCATGCTCGGGCGGCGCGGCGGCGATCTCTCGGGTGGCCAGCAGCAGCAGTTGGCGATCGCCCGCGCCCTGGTGACGCGCCCGCGCCTGCTGGTTCTCGACGAGCCGACGGAGGGCATCCAGCCCAGCATCATCAAGGATATCGGGCGGGTGATCACCCTGTTGCGCGAACGCGGCGACATGGCCATTCTGCTGGTCGAGCAGTATTTCGATTTCGCCCGCGAACTCGCGCAAAGCATCGCCGTGATGGAGCGAGGCGCGATCGTGCTCGCGGGCCGTGCCGGGGAGCTTGATCACGCGGATGTCCGCCGCCGCCTTTCGGTATGAGCCAGCCGCGACGCCGCTTCTCCGCCGCGAGCGCGCCGAGGGCGTCCTCCGGCTCGGGCTGCGCGCGCGAGGCGGGGCGAGCGTGCTCGGAACGCTCTATCAGCAAGGCTGCCTCAAGGCACGTTTTCCGAAACCCGTCGATCCCGCCTGGCTGGAGGCGGTGCTGCTCAATGTCTCGGGTGGGGTCGCGGGCGGCGATGACCTGGCAAGCCGCATCACGCTCGCCGCCGGCGCGCGCGCCATCATCGCCTCACCGGCGGCCGAGCGCTTCTATCGCGCGCTTTCGCTCGGCGGCCCGGCGCGGCTTACGCTTGCCATCGACCTCGCCCCCGGCGCGCGGCTGGAATGGCTGCCGCAAGAAAGCATCCTGTTCGATGGCTGCGCTTTTATCCGACGCAGCGAGATCGCGCTCGCGGGCGATGCCCGCTTTCTCGGCGTCGAGACGCTGGTGTTCGGCCGCGCCGCGATGGGCGAGCGGCTGGCGCGGGGCTCCATTCGTGACACCATCCGCCTCTCGCGCGACGGTCGCTTGCAACTGCACGAGGCAACCCGGCTGGAAGGCGCGATCGACGCGCTGCTCACCCGCCCCGCCACGGCGGCGGGCGCGGGTGCGACCGCGCTGATGATCTACGCCGCCCCCGACGCGCCCTCCCGGCTCGCGGGGCTGCGCGCGGCGCTCGATGGCGCCGAAGCCGGTGCAAGCCTCGTTCTGCCCGACCTTTTGCTCGCGCGCGTCCTCGCGCCCACGGCGGAGGCACTGCGCGGGGTCGTCACGGCGGGCTTGCGCGCACTCCGCGATGGTCGGATGCTGCCGCGGGTCTGGCAATGCTAGGGCGGAAAACTTTGCAATGAACCTGCTGCCTCGCGAAAAAGACAAGCTCCTGATCGCCATGGCGGCAATGGTGGCGCGTCGACGCCTTGAGCGTGGGGTGAAACTCAACCATCCCGAAGCGGTCGCGTTGATCAGCGATTTCGTCGTCGAGGGCGCGCGCGACGGGCGCACGGTCGCGGAATTGATGGCAGCGGGCGCGCATGTGCTGACCCGCGATCAGGTCATGGAGGGGATCGCGGAAATGATCCATGATGTGCAGGTGGAAGCCACTTTCCCCGACGGTACCAAGCTCGTCACCGTGCGTGAGCCGATCCGCTAAGGAGGGGCCGATGATTCCAGGAGAGATCATCCCCGTCCCCGGCGAGATCGAACTCAACGCCGATCTGCCGCGCCTCTCATTGCGCGTGGAAAATACCGGCGATCGGCCGATCCAAGTTGGAAGCCATTATCATTTCGCCGAAACCAATCCCGCGCTCGGCTTCGATCGCGCGCAGGCGCGCGGCCACCGGCTCGACATTCCGGCCGGCACCGCCGTGCGCTTCGAGCCCGGCCAGGCGCGCGAGGTAACGCTGATCCCCTATCGCGGCGCCGGCATCGTGCAGGGCTTCCGGGGCGAGGTCATGGGAAAGATATAGAAAATGGCAAAACTTTCCCGCGCGGCCTATGCCGACATGTTCGGCCCGACGCTCGGCGATCGGGTGCGGCTCGCCGATACCGATTTGTTCGTCGAGGTGGAGAAGGATTTTTCCATCCCCGGCGAGGAAGTAAAATTCGGCGGCGGAAAGGTGATCCGCGACGGCATGGGACAGTCGCAGAAATCGCGTGCCGAGGGCGCCCATGATACCGTGATCACCAATGCGCTGATCATCGATCATTGGGGGATCGTCAAGGCCGATATCGGCATTCGTGACGGCCGCGTCTCGGGGATCGGCAAGGCCGGCAATCCCGATGTGCAACCCGGAGTGGACATTATCATCGGGCCGGGCACCGAGATCATTGCCGGGGAGGGAAAAATCCTCACCGCTGGCGGGATCGACGCGCATATCCATTTCATCTGCCCGCAGCAGGTGGAAGAAGCGCTGGCGTCGGGCATCACCACCATGATCGGCGGCGGCACCGGCCCCGCGACTGGAACGGCCGCCACCACCTGCACGCCCGGCCCCTGGCATCTCGCGCGCATGTTGCAGGCGGCGGAAGGTCTGCCGGTCAATCTGGCGTTTGCCGGCAAGGGCAATGCCTCGCGTCCCGCGGCGCTGGAAGAAATGATCCGCGCCGGGGCGAGCGCGCTCAAACTGCACGAGGATTGGGGTACCACGCCGGCGGCGATCGATTGCTGCCTCGATGTCGCCGATCGTTTCGATATTCAGGTGATGATCCATACCGACACGCTCAATGAATCGGGCTTCGTCGAGGACACCATCGCGGCCTTCAAGGGCCGCACCATCCACGCTTTCCACACCGAGGGCGCGGGCGGCGGCCATGCTCCCGATATCATCAAACTCGCGGGTTTTTCCAACATCCTGCCGAGCTCGACCAATCCGACGCGGCCCTATACCGCCAACACGATCGACGAGCATCTCGATATGCTGATGGTGTGCCACCATCTCGACGCCGCGATCCCGGAAGATATCGCATTCGCCGAAAGCCGCATTCGCCGCGAGACCATCGCCGCCGAGGATATTCTGCACGATCTCGGCGCGCTCTCGATGATTTCCTCCGACAGCCAGGCGATGGGCCGCGTCGGCGAGGTGATCACCCGGACATGGCAAACCGCGCACAAAATGAAAACGCAGCGCGGCGCCCTGCCCGGCGATGGCGTGGCGGACAATCACCGTGTCAAACGCTACATCGCGAAATACACCATCAATCCGGCGATCGCCCAAGGCATGGCGCATGAGGTAGGCTCGGTCGAGGTCGGAAAACTCGCCGATCTGGTGCTGTGGTCGCCGGCCTTCTTCGGCGTCAAGCCCGATCTCATCATCAAGGCCGGCAGCATCGTGATGGCGCTGATGGGCGATGCCAACGCCTCGATCCCGACGCCGCAGCCGATCCACGCGCGCCCGATGTTCGCCGCGCTCGGCCGCGCGCTCGCGGCAAGCTGTGTTACTTTCGTCTCCGGCGCCGCGCTCGAGACCGATCTCGCCGCCCGCCTCGGCCTCTCGCGCCGCCTCGTCGCGGTTGCCAACACACGCGGGCGGATCGGCAAGCGCAGCATGATCCACAACGACGCGACGCCGCATATCGAGGTCGATCCCGAGACCTACGAGGTGCGCGCCGACGGGGCATTATTGACCTGCGCGCCGGCCACCGTGCTGCCGATGGCGCAGCGCTATTTTCTCTTTTGAGGGCCGTGAAAAATGCCTCCACCAAGCGCGGCGCCCTTGGAACCCGTCCCGTTAACGGAATGGGGCCTGGGGCCTCCGGCCCCAGCGGGTCCAGGGCAGAGCCCTGGCCTCCCTTGTTGCCTATTTTGCTGATGCGCGCGATCGCGGTGCAGCGCGCTGGGTTGTGGCCGGAAGGCGCTCGGGAGATCGACGCCGTGCGGCTCGATTTCGACCATCGCCATCGCCGGCGCATTCTGCTCAAGACCGAAGCGGGGCATGATCTTCTGCTCGATCTTGCCGAGACCGCGCGGCTTGCCGATGGCGATGCGCTGGTTCTCGCGGATGGCGGCCTGGTGCGCGTCATCGCCGCCGATGAGGATCTGCTCGAAATCCATGCCGCGCCCGCGATCCTGCTGCGCATCGCCTGGCATCTCGGCAACCGGCATCTCGCGGTGCAGTTTGCCGGCCCCGCCTTGCGGATCCGCGCCGATCATGTGATCGCGGCGATGATCATCGGGCTCGGCGGGCATATTCATGAATTGCGCGCCCCGTTCGATCCCGAATCCGGGGCTTATGCCGGCGCGGCGCCGCATTCCCATGATCCCGGTGCGTTCCATGATCATTGAGCCGCCAGCGCTGCTGAACTTGCTCGCCTGGCTCTCGCCGGCTTTCCCGACCGGCGCCTATGCCTATTCGCACGGGCTCGAATGGGCGGTGGAAGCGGGTGACGTGCGCGACGGCGCGAGCCTGGAGGCCTGGCTCACGGCAGTGCTCGATCAGGGCAGCGCGCGCGGCGACGCCATTCTGCTCCGCGCCGCCCATCGCGAGGGAAAAAATCCGGCACGCTTGGCGGAACTCGCCGAACTCGCCGCCGCCTTGGCACCGGCTTCCGAGCGGCGGGGCGAGACACTGGCGCAAGGGGCGGCCTTCGCCGCCGCCGCAGCCCCCTGGGGCGGCAGCGCGCCGGTGGCGCTGCCCGTCAGCTTGGGCGTGCTCGCCGCCCGCCATGGCATTCCCGAGGATGCGGCAACACTCGCCTATCTCCAGGCCTTCATCGCCAATCTGATCTCGGCGGCGGTGCGTCTGGTACCGCTTGGTCAGTCCACCGGACAAGCGGTGCTCGCCGCGCTCGGCCCCGCCATCCTCGCCACGGCTGGCGCGACCGAGAGCGCCGGGCTTGATGATCTCGGTTCGTCTTGCCTCCGTGCCGATATCGCCGCGATGCGCCATGAAACCCAACACACGAGGCTGTTCCGCTCATGAAAACCCGCTCGACCGGCCCGCTCCGCGTTGGCATCGGCGGCCCTGTCGGCACCGGCAAGACCGCGTTGATGGACGCGCTCTGCCGCCATTTCCGCGACCGTTTCGAAATCGCCGCGATCACCAACGATATTTATACCAAGGAGGACGCGGAGTTCCTCACCCGCGCCGGCGCGCTGCCGATCGAACGCATCATGGGGATCGAGACCGGCGGCTGCCCGCATACCGCGATCCGCGAGGACGCCTCGATCAATCTCGCCGGCGTGGCCGAGTTGCGTGCGCGCTTTCCCGCGCTCGACCTCATCCTGATCGAGTCGGGCGGGGATAATCTCGCCGCGACCTTCAGCCCCGAACTCGCCGATCTCACCCTCTATGTCATCGATGTCTCGGCCGGTGACAAAATTCCCCGCAAGGGCGGGCCGGGCATTACCCGGAGCGATTTGCTGGTGATCAACAAAACCGATCTCGCGCCCTTCGTCGGCGCCAACCTCGCGGTGATGGCGCGCGACGCGGCGCGGATGCGCGGCGACCGCCCCTTCGTCTTCGCCAATATCCGCGCCGGGCGCGGGGTTGCCGAGATCGCCGCCTTCGTCGAACGCCTCGGCGGGCTCGGCGGCGCCTGACGCGCCAGCCCGTCGCGGCTTCCGTCGGCTGGCGCATCGTGCCACTCTCCAGCGATTGCAAACCGCGCCCGAGGGATCATTCGCATGCAGCGCCCCCGCGACCCAGTTTCCCCCGCGCCCGCGGCGCCGATTTTCGCCGGGCTCCGGGTGATCGACTGCGCGAGCTTCATCGCCGGACCCGCGGCCGCCACCATCCTCGCCGATTTCGGCGCCGAGGTGATCAAGATCGAGCCGCCCATCGGCGGCGATCCCTATCGCAGCCTCGCCGCCATGCCTGGCCAGCCGGCAAGTCCGCATAATTACAACTGGCTGCTCGATGCCCGGCACAAGCGGAGCCTCGCGCTTGATCTCAAATCCCCCGAGGGCCGCGCCATTCTCCATCGTCTGGTGGCAAGCGCCGATGTCTTCATCACCAACATGCCGCTGCCGGTGCGCGGGCGGCTTGGCATCGCGCATGCCGATCTCGCGGCGCGCAACCCACGGCTGATCTATGCCTCGCTCACCGCCTATGGCGAGATCGGCGAGGAAGCCGGGCGGACCGGCTTCGATTCGACTGCCTATTGGGCGCGCTCGGGGCTGATGGACCAAGTGCGCCCGAGCGCTGATACCCCGCCCGCCCGTTCGGTCCCCGGCATGGGCGATCACCCGACGGCGATGGCGCTCTACGCCGCGATCGTCACCGCGCTTTTGCGGCGCGAACGCACCGGGCAGGGTGGCCATGTCGAGACTTCGCTGCTCGCCAATGGGCTGTGGTCAAATGCCTGCTTCGTCCAGGCGGCGCTCTGTGGCGCGACATTCTATCCCCGCCCGCCGCGCGAGCAGGCGCCCAATGCCTGCACCCATCACTACCAGAGCAGCGATGGACGCTGGTTCATCCTCTCGATGCTAAGCGAGGAGCGGCAATTCCCCGACCTCGCCCGCGCCATCGGCCAGGAGCACCTGAGCGAGGATCCGCGTTTCGCCACCACGGCGGCGCGGCACGCCAACGCCGCTTCATTGATCGCCCTTCTCGACGGCGTTTTCGCCGCCCAGCCGCTCGCCCATTGGCGCGAAACCCTCGATCGCCACGGCCTGACCTTTGGCGTCGTGGCGACAATGGACGACCCGCCGCGGGACCGCCAAGCCCGCGCCATCGGCGCCCTGGTGCCGCTGGCGGAGGGCGCGTTCCTCACGGTGAGCAGCCCTTTCCAGATCGCCGGCGAGCACAAAATCCCCCCCCGCCGCGCCCCGGAACTCGGCGCCGACACCAACAACATTTTGCGTGAGCTTGGGGTTTCGGAGGGAGAGATCGAACGGCTGCGCGGCCTCGGGGTGGTGGCGGGCGGGACTCCTTGCCCGGCCCGCGCATCCCGGGAATGATGCAAGAACGCCCCGGATACGATCGCGGCTGACCCTGGCCTAACGCGTCGCTGCGGCCAGCACCGAGGCGACATCACCCTCGGCGTCGATGCCGAGAATATGGTGGGCGTGCCACAGCGCGTAGAACAACAGACTCCACGCCGCCTGGCCGTCGCCGGTGGCGAACACGCCGCGCACCGCCTGCGGCGTCGCAAACGCCGCGATGCCGGGGCTCGCCGCCACCTGATCGGCGAGGCGGGCGCCGGCGGTGGCGATCCAGCGCCCGACGGGTGGCTTGAAGCCGCGCTTGCGGGCAAAGGGCCGCGCCTCGGGCAAGCGTTCGGCGAGCCAGCGTCGCAAGGCGAGCTTGCCCTGCCGCCAGTCCGCCTTGGCGCCATCGGGCAGGGCAAAGGCGAAAGCCGCGACCAGAT
>JAKCCP010000394.1 GCA_021841985.1 Pseudomonadota bacterium
CTCGTCGCCGAAATCGGCTCCGTCGAGGGCATTTCCTCCCTCCTGGCCGGGCTCCTCAAACGCCTCGGCCACACCCCACCCCTCGCCATCCCGCACCGCAGCAAGGCGTGGCTCGCGCAGAGGGGGATGGCCGGCACCGCCGGCGGATGATAACGGATAGGCAGAAGCGCGCCCTTCACCGTGGCGCCGCCCAACAAAGAGAGTGACCGTCCGTGCCCCTTCCATCCGGCAATGAGGCGTTTTCACGCGTTGTTATCGACGCGCAGTTGAAGGACGCCCGCTGGGAGCTGGCCGACGGCCGGTCGGTCAGGTTCGAGTATGTACTGCCAGACAAAACCAAGGCCGACTATGTCCTCGCCGATCGGCGCGGGCGTGCCCTTGCCGTCATCGAAGCCAAGCGCATGGCCATCGATCCGCGTGGCGCCGAGGCCCAGGCCAAAAACTACGCCACCCAGCTTGGCGTTCCTTTCATCTTTCTCGCCAACGGCGGGGAAATCTGGTTCTGGGACCATGAGCGTGAAGCGCATCCCCACGCGGTCAGAACCTTCTTTGCACAAGCCGACCTTGAACGCCGCGCCGCCGCGCGCGCGAGCCGGCGTGATGTATGGGCGGTGCCGATCGACACGCGCATCGCCGGCCGCCCCTATCAGCGTGATTGCATCGACACGCTCTGCCGGGAGATCGCTTCCGGGCGCCGCAAGCTGCTGGTGGAGATGGCGACCGGCACGGGCAAAACCCGCACCGCCGCAGCGCTCGTCAAGCGCCTGTTCGAGGCCGGCCTGGTCACCCGTGTGCTGTTCCTGGTCGACCGGATCCAGCTTGCGCGCCAGACCGAGGATGTCTTCGCCTAGCACCTTGCCGACTTGCCGGCCTATGTCAAACGCGCCGACCGGCGCTTTCAGGACGAGAAGCGGATCACCATCGCCACGCTCCAGAGCATGGTCAACGATTATGCCCTCTATTCGTCGGGTTATTTCGACCTGATCATCTCCGACGAGTGCCATCGCTCGATCTATGGCGAGTGGTCGGGCGTGCTGAAGCATTTCGACGGCATCCAGCTTGGCCTGACCGCGACACCGTGCGTTGCATCCCGCGACGTGCTGGAAAGCCTCCCCGATAGCGAGGACAGTGCTTTTGTCCGCGATACATTGCGATTTTTCGAGGTGGACCGCCCAACCTTCCGCTATTCGCTGAAGCAGGCGATCCAGGAGGGTTTTCTTGTTCCTTATCGCATCTACCGGGCATTGACCGTGAAAACGGCGGCCGGGGGTGGTTTTCCGGTCAGTCGTGGCGAGCTTGATTGGTCCGCGATGGACGATGCCACGCGCGCGGAGTTCGCGGCACTGTTCACCGATCAGGACAGCATCACCGTCGATCCGAGCGCGCTCGAGCGTCGCTTCACCATCCCCGAGCGTAACCGCGCCATGGTGCGGGAGTTCCGCGACGTGCTGACCAACGGCTATACCGGCGCCGACAGCGTTCGCCGCTTCCCCCAAGATGGCAAGACGATCGTCTTTGCCGTCACCCAGCGCCATGCCGCGACATTGGCGCAGATGTTCGACGATGCTTTTTCCTCCCGCAAGCCGTCACCCGAAATCCGCTTTGCCGATTTCGTCGTCTCCGACGCCGGCGCCGATAACACGGCGAACGCGCACGACAAGATCACGCGGTTCAAGAAGGAGCCCTTTCCGCAAATTCTCGTCTCCGTTAACATGCTCGACACCGGGTTTGATTGCCCCGAAGTGGTCAACCTCGTGATGGCCCGCTTCACCAAATCCGCCATTCTCTACCAGCAGATGCGCGGCCGTGGCACGCGGCGGGCGGACAGCATCAAAAAGACTGCGTTCACGCTGTTCGATTTTGCCGGTGTCAGCGATTATCACGGCGATAGCGAGGATATTCCCGCCGACGGTGGTTTCGTGATCGCCGCCGAGCAGGGAAACAAGGATCGCAAGCGGCGCGGCCTGCTGGTGCTCGACGTGAACGATCACATCGACCCGGCGACGCGTGGCTGGGTGATGCTGGATGAGGACGGCAACGAAATCCGCGGCGGGCAAGCTACCGATCCGCGGGCGGCCGAGCTTGGTGCTCGTTTCGAGAGCTGGCTGCTCGGGCACGGGTCGTTTTCCCCGGATCAGATCAGGCTTTTGCGCATGGTGGGCGAGGTCATCCGCGCCAATGCGAGCGATCTGGAGAGCGTCGAGCCCTATCATTTCGCCAATGACCCTTTCCGGGGCATCGGCGGCCGGCGTCTGGCCGAGCGGTTGTTCGGCGGCGCGGAAGGTCTGGCGCGGGTGCTCACCAGCTTGAACGCCACCGTCTTTCCGGCGAATAAGGCAACAGCGGCGTCCCCCCTTTCGCCTCCGCCCGCCTGATCCAGGCCCGCCAGATCAAAGGATGAGCCCATGCCCTTCACGCCCGAGATGCGCCGCCGCATCGACCAAATTCGCGACTATCTCTATGGCGGCGGCTATCCCGACCCGGTCAGCAATGCCGAGCAGCTTTCCTTCCTGTTCTTTTTTTATCTCGTCGAGGGGATCGATCAGGAAAATGCCGACCGGGCGCGCGCGGCGAAGCAACCCCATGTCAGTTTTTTCGCGGGCGAACCCTGGATGCTGCGAAACCCGCTGAATGCCCCGGCCAGGGGCAAAACCACGATCCCGCGCGAGCGCCTCCGCTGGAGCGTCTGGGCCCGCGGCCTGAGCGGCGCGGCGCTCGTCACTTTTGTCCGAGACGAGGTTTTTTCCGTTCCATGCCGAGCTCGCCGAGCGTTCGGCGGTCAATTTCATGGAGGGCGCTCGCCTGATCATCGACGAGCCAGTGATGCTCGCGCAGGTGGTCACGCTGATCGATCAGCTTGGGCTCGATGACGCGGATGCCGACACCAAGGGCGATTTGTTCGAGCACATTTTGAAGCAGATCAAGCAGGCTGGCGAACTTGGCCAGTTCCGCACGCCACGCCATATCATCCGCGCCATCGTCGCATTGGTTGATCCCCGCATCGGCGAGACCATCTATGACCCCGCCGCCGGCACCGCGGGCTTCCTGGTCGCCGCCTTCAACCACATCAGGCTGAGCAATTCCAGGGCGGTGGAGGAGGTTGAGCAGGACGGCAAGCGCATCCCGCGCGGGCATGGCGAAAAGCTCACCGCCGCGCAGTGGAGCAGGCTCAACAACGCGACGTTCCATGGCAACGACGTGGACCCCAAGATGGTCCATCTCGCCATGATGAACCTCACCCTGCGCGGCCTCGCCAATGTGCGCATCCTCAAGCGCAACGTGCTGACGACGACGCTCGATCGCGAACAGAAGGCCGGGCTTGGCCTGCCGCTCGACGGCTACGACGTGGTGCTGGCGAACCCGCCGTTTTCCGGCCGTGTTGACCGCGACCGCATCGTTGATGACGTGCGCATCGGCACCAGCACCGCGACCGAACTGCTGTTTGTCAAATATATGATCGACAATCTGAAGCCCGGCGGGCGCTGCGGCGTCATCGTGCCGGAGGGCGTGCTGTTCGGCTCGACGGCTGCGCACAAGGAGTTGCGCCGCATCCTGATGCAGAACAACCGGGTGGAGGCGGTGCTGTCCCTGCCCGGCGGCGTGTTTCAGCTCTATTCGGGCGTGAAAACGTCTGTCCTCGTTTTCGCCAAGGGCGGGCGCACGGAGCGGGTAATGTTCCTGCACGCCAGCCATGACGGCTTCAAGCTCGACGCCAACCACGACCAGCCGATCGAGGCCGACGATCTGCCGGGCCTGATCGCCGCCTTCAACAGCCGCGAGGAGATGTTTTCCGACTGGCAAAACCGCGACGCGGAAAAACCCTGGACGGAAAATTTTTGGTTCGCCGACCCCGGGTTCGCGGTCATTGGGCATATTGAGGATCTACGGGGCAACGTAACGCGTTGATTTTGCCTGTTTTCAAAGATTTCGCGGCGGGGAATTCTTCCAAAAGTGAGGCACACGACTCTAGATATTCTTATTGAAATAATTGTGATAATACGCTAAAAATGCGGCATGTACCTTCGTGCGACGCAGCGTCACAACCGCGACGGCTCAACCGTCACCTACTACGCCCTCGCCGAGGCCGTCTGGAACGCCGCCGCAAAACGAAGAGAAGCCCGGG
>JAKCCP010000071.1 GCA_021841985.1 Pseudomonadota bacterium
GTCCGATCCCGACACCGCGAGGCCCTCCGGGGAACTCAGCCCCGAGACCAGGGACGCATTGATCGCGGTGCCGGTGCTGGCGTTGTACTCCCCGATCGTGCCGGTGAGGTTGTTGACGACGAAGAGATCCCCGCCCGACACCGCGAGGCCCTCCGGGGAACTCAGGCCGGAGACCAGCGCGGTGTTGATCGCGGCGCCGGTGTCGGCATTGTATTCCCCGATCGTGCCGGAGCCGTAGTTGACGATGTAAAGATCGGTCCCGGCCCATGCGGCGCCGGGAACCGATAGCGCCAGCGCGGCGGCGGCGAAAACGCCGATACGTTTCATCTCTCTCTTCCCCTCACTGGGTTCCCGTTGGGCGAGGGGACGCCGCGCCCCGGCATGACCGCGACACCCTCGAAATTAACAGAGAGTTAATCTTAGGCCGATACGAAGATCAATTGAAAAAGAGATGGGTCGAAGAAAAAGAGATCACAAATCCGCGAGGCGCACCCAGATTCCGAGCGCGGCGGCGAGGATGAGGGCGACACCGATCGCCGCCCGCCCCGGCATGGCGCCGAGCGCCTCGCGCATAACCAGCAGCGCGAGCACGAAGAATGCCGGCGCGATGATCACCCCGCCGATGAGCGAGGCGGGGCTCCGCTCCGGCGGCGCGGTGATGGCGGGCGGCCGCTCGGGGCGGGGCAACGCGGTCACTCTCCCGCCATGGGCGTCGCGAGGTCGCGGCGGCGATGGCGCTGGTCATAGCCGTTGAAGAGATGGCCGAGCAGGCCGCGATCGAGATCGGAGGTGCCGAACAGCCAATCGGCGATCGGGTAGGTGAGGTTCATGTTGCGCTGCATCATGATCGCCGGGTCGTGATGGGCGATATGGTGGCGGCGGATGGTGTTGATGAACGGGATGTGGCGGATCAGCCGGTCATCCTTCACGTGGCAGCAGAGGTGGAAGAACTCGTAATTGAGATAGACGCCGGTGGTCGTCGCCATCAGGAGCCAGGCGGCGTTCGCCGACCAGATCGCGTTCAGCGCCCAAGCCCCGGCGGCCGACAGCGCGATGAAGATGATGAGGGCGTAGGGCGGAAAGAAAACGATGCGGAAATCCCGCCAGGTGTCGTAATGCGGCACCGCATCGGTGAAAAACTGATGATGGGCGAGGGTGTGGCGGCGATAGATGCCGATGAAAAAGCGCCGCGGCTTGTGCATCACCTCGATATGCAGGAACCACTCGAAAACATTGCATCCGAGGAACGCCACCGGCACCACCAGCCATTCCCGCCACCCGGGATGGTGGATATGCCGCGCGGCGAGCCAGATCACCGCGCCGCCGATCAGATAGATCAGCAGAACATGCAACGCACCGCTATAAAGAGGCGCGATTTTCGCCCGATAGGCCTCGCGGAACGCCGCTTGCCGAGCCGCCATCATCGCCTGTTCCCTCCCCTCGGGGTCTAATATATCAGACCTGCCGGGAGACCTCAAGCGCGGCCTCGGGGCTCAGATGGCGCCGAGCAAGCCGTAGAGGAGGGGGCGGATCTGCCGCGCGCTGACCTGGCCGGCGGGGGGGAGGGTGAAGGTCACGCTCTGCTCGACCGGAGCGGGCGTTTTTTCGAGAAAATGCACGACCAGCGTCGCATTCTTGAGTTTGGTGAAATCCATGGTCTGGGGCAGGGCGAAATAGAGATAGCCGCTCCGCACCGAGCCGAGGACGAGATTGATATTGCCCTGCAGGCCCTGATTGATGAGGTCGCGCCCGAAGGCGTCGTCCCCCGGTTTCGGCTGCGCGAACGGGGAGGGCAGGGCATAGACGATATCGCCGAGGCCGAGGGTCACGATGGTGAACAGCAATTCGCCGAGGCCAAGGAAGGTCGCGGCGACGGCGGCATAGGGCTGATGCGCCTGCCAGGCGATGTCGTAGGCTTCGCCGGCGGAAATGGCGCGATACTGGACGCCATTGATGCCGATGAAAGCGGAATCGATCAGCACATCGGTCGCCACCTTGTCGCTGGATTGGAGGTCGAGCCGCGCGACCAGAACGTGTTTGCGCCAAAGCCCGTTATGGCCGAACACGCCATGCAGCGCGTCGGGATTGTTGAACACATAGGCCGCGACCGCGATCGCGGTGCCGGGGACGGCGGTGCCGTTCGGGACATTCTCCGGCGGCACCATCGCGATCGGCTGCGGCGTGTAGGTGTCCGTCGCCCCGCAAGCGCTCAGCAGCAGCGTTCCGGCGAGCCCCGCCGCGAGAACCCGGCGGCGGCGGGTCATGGCGCGAGCTGGCGCGCCAGCCGCCGCGCCATGAGCCAGCCGATCAGGCCGGAGGCGGGGGCGCCAGGGACGACGAGCAGCAATCCGAGCGGCTGGCCGTTCACGGTGAGGTCCATCCCGATCCCGAGCATCATGCCGCCGATCAGCCCGCCCGAGACGCCGGCGGCGATCCCGAGCCAGAGAATATCGCCTCGCGTGATCATGCCTTTATCCCTAGAGCGCGGCGGGCGGGTTTGACAAGCCGCGCCCGCTGCGCCTATCACCCGCCGCATGGCTGGGAACGAGGACGCCGCTTGCCGGCGCGCCCGCTCTTTCCTTTTTGCCGCGTGGTTTCGTGGGCGGAGGAAAGAGACTACCGGCGCAACAAGACGCGGCCGGGACGGCACGCGCCAAAGACGAAGGACGACGCATGACCAAGCGCCTGGAGAGCAAGTACAAGATCAACCGCCGGCTCGGCGTCAATCTCTGGGGACGGCCGAAATCGCCGCTCGGCAAGCGCGATTACGGCCCCGGCCAGCATGGCCAGCGCCGCAAGAAGCCGAGCGATTTCAGCGTCCAGTTGATGGCCAAACAGAAACTCAAGGGCTATTACGGCAATATTGGCGAAAAGCAGTTCCGCAAATATTACGACGAAGCGGTGCGCCGCAAGGGTGATACCGGCGAGAATTTGATCGAATTGCTCGAGCGCCGCCTCGACGCCGTCGTCTACCGCATGAAATTCGCCATCACCCCGTTCGCCGCGCGGCAATTCATCTCGCATGGTCACGTCATGGTGAACGGCAAGCGCGTCAATATCCCCTCCTATCTCGTGCGTGACGGCGACGTGGTCGAGGTGCGCGAGAAATCGAAGCAACTCGCGATCGTGCTGGATGCCGCCCAGAGCGCCGAGCGCGACCTGCCGGAATTCATCGAGGTCGATCACCGCGCCATGCGCGGGCGCTTCCTGCGCGCGCCGAAACTCGCCGATGTGCCCTATCCGGTGCAGATGGAGCCGCATCTGGTGGTGGAATACTACTCGCGCTGATCACCCGGCTCGTGCCTCAATTCCGCGTGCCGGATCGGGCGCGGGATTTTGCCTGATTTCGGAAGGGAGGATCGCGCGATGGATGGGAAACGGATGATCATCGTCACCGGCGGCAGCCGCGGCATCGGCGCCGCGGTTTGCCGCAAGCTCGCGGCGAGCGGCCATCCGGTCGCGGTGAATTATGCCGCCAACCGCGACGCCGCCGAACGCCTGGTCGGCGAGATCACCGCCGGCGGCGGGCGGGCGGCGGCGTTCCCTGGCGATATCGGCCGTGAAGCCGATATCGTCGCCTTGTTCGTGCAAGCCGAGGCGGCGCTCGGCCCGCTCGGCGGCCTCGTCAACAATGCCGGCATCACCGGCCCGCTCTCACGCGTCGCCGATATCACCCCGGATGTCCTGGCGCGGGTGCTCGCGGTCAATGTCACCGGCTGCTTTATCGCCGCGCGCGAGGCGATCCGGCGGCTTTCGAGCAAAACCGGCGGGCCGGGCGGGGCGATCGTCAACATCGCCTCGCGTGCCGCCGGCCTCGGCGGCGCCGGCGAATGGGTGCATTACGCGGCGAGCAAGGGCGCGGTCGAGACCTTCACCATCGGCCTCGCGCGCGAGGTGGCGGGCGAGGGCATCCGCGTCAACGCGGTCTCGCCCGGCCTCATCGATACCGAGATCCACGCCAACGCCGGCGCCCCCGACCGCGTCGCCCGGCTCGCCGCCGGCGTCCCGCTGGGGCGCGCCGGCAGCGCCGCCGAGGTGGCGGACGCGGTCGCGTTCCTGCTCTCCGACCGGGCGGCCTATATCACCGGCGCCATTCTGCCG
>JAKCCP010000126.1 GCA_021841985.1 Pseudomonadota bacterium
GGGAGAACATCACTGCGTTCGAATAAACGAGTTTCATGCCCAAGATCACGGAAAACCCGCGATAATTCGTGCAAAAGCAGCGTTTTGCCAGTCCCTGGAGGGCCGAATAGACCCACGACATTGGGGCCGTCTTCGAAGAGCTTCAGAATTTGCGTCCGAGCGTCGCACCACTTGGTATGGGGGATGATTGAGTCCATGGCGAGCAGCGCTTTTTCACGAATCTCCAACATCGGAAAATACCCTAAAACCTATCAGATGGCATCCGATATATTTGAAAACCGGCTTGGCCGGCCATTTCCGGAAAAGCCCGCGCGGGAGCGGCAGGGGAAAGTCGCGGGGCGCGGCGTGTCATGGGCATGGTCCCGGCTGGGGTTGGGCGGTGAACGATGGGCGGGGGGGCGCGCGACGGTCAAGGCTTTTCTCCTGACCCCAGCAGTGTGGCGGGCGAGTAGGCGGGGAACTGCGCGCCGAACGACCGCTTCCGGGGCTGCCGTATTGCTCGCGCCATCCCGCGGGCCCGCGACATTGCTGCTCGCGCGGCGGAGGGAGTTTGCGACCGGCCGGCGCTTTATACCTCCCGGTTGAGGTGTTAACACATCTCGACCCCTTGGTATCTGGTCTTGCGTTGGCATCTCCTTGCGAGGAAAAACGGATGCGCCATTTTCTCCCCTCCGATCAGGTTACCATATATCACAATCCCGCCTGCGGCACCTCGCGCAACGTGCTCGGGCTGATCCGCAATGCCGGCATCACCCCGCATGTCGTCGAATATCTCAAGACGCCGCCAAGCCGTGCCGAACTCGTCGATCTCATCGCCCGCATGGGCTGCACCGCGCGCGACGTGCTGCGCCGCAAGGGCACGCCGCATGACACGCTCGGCCTCGACGACCCCACGCTTGCCGAGGAAGCGCTCATCGCGGCCATGCTCGCCCACCCCATTCTCATCAACCGCCCGATCGTCGCCACCCCGCTCGGGGTGAGGCTCTGCCGGCCCTCGGAAACCGTGCTCGACATTCTGCCCACGCCCCAGCGCGGCGCCTTCGCCAAGGAAGACGGCGCACAGGTGGTGGACGCGCGGGGCAAGCGCGTGATCAAGGAAGGATAGCCGGCATGGCCGAGGCCATCGCGCCCGCGCGCCAGACAGCGCCAGGGTTGAATCTTTTCGAGCGCTTCCTCACGCTCTGGGTGGCGCTCTGCATCGTGGCCGGGATCGTGCTCGGCCAGACCGTCCCCGCGCCGTTCCATGTGCTCGGCGCGGCGACCCTCGCCCAGGTCAATCTGCCGGTGGCGGTGCTGATCTGGCTGATGATCGTGCCGATGCTGCTCAAGATCGATCCCGGCGCACTCCGCCAGGTGGGGGCGCATTGGCGGGGGATGGCGGCGACGGTCGGCGTCAACTGGTTGGTCAAGCCGTTCTCCATGGCAGCGCTGGGCTGGCTCTTCATCGGCCACCTCTTCCGCCCCTATCTGCCGCCGGGCCAGATCGAGAGCTATATTGCCGGCCTCATTCTGCTCGCCGCGGCGCCATGCACGGCGATGGTGTTCGTGTGGTCTGGTCTCGTCGCGGGCGAGCCGGTTTTCACCCTGAGCCAGATCGCGCTCAACGACGCCATCATGGTGGTGGCGTTCGCGCCGATCGTCGGCCTGCTGCTGGGGCTTTCTTCCATCACCGTGCCGTGGAACACACTTTTGCTCTCGGTCGCGCTCTATATCGTGATCCCGGTGATCATGGCGCAGGCGTGGCGCGCGGCCTTGCTGAAGCAGGGTGGGGCGGCGGCGCTCGCGCGCACGCTGGCCCGACTCGGGCCGATCTCGCTGGCCGCCCTACTCGTCATGCTGGTGCTGCTGTTCGGCCTCCAGGGCACGGCGATCGTCGCCCAGCCGGGAGTGATCGGCCTGCTCGCCATCCCTATCATCGTGCAGGTTTATTTCAACGCCGGCCTTGCCTATGGGTTGAATCGCTGGCTGGGCACGGAATGGTGCGTTGCCGGGCCCTCGGCGCTGATCGGGGCGTCCAATTTCTTCGAACTCGCGGTCGCGGCCGCGATCGCATTGTTCGGTTTTCAATCCGGCGCGGCGCTCGCAACCGTGGTCGGCGTGCTCGTGGAAGTGCCGGTGATGCTCTCGGTGGTAGCCCTCGTCCGCCGCACCCGCCCCTGGTATGAAGCGGGGGCGGCGCGGCAGCGGAGGGGATGATGGGGGCTGGCGCGGCGGGCGCCCTCCGCCTGTTCGGATGAAATAGCGCCGCGCGAAAGCGCCCGGTTTCGTCAAACCCCGCTCTTGAAGCGATCGCGCCGGATGCCCACGTCCGTGGCTCATGATCGCACGTCGTAAGCTCATTCTGGAGATGACGCCGGAGGGAGAATTTCGCGAAAGCGAATTTTCCCGCGCGCGGGCGTTGCGGGCCAATTGGGTGGCCCGGATCGCGGTCTCGGCGGCGGTGCTGGCGGTGGTCGCGGGCGCTGTCGCGGCGGCGGCGCTGGCCTTCTGGGTGGCGATGATCCTGCTGCCGGTGGCGATCATTGCGGGCTTGGCCTCCTACGCCATGCTGCGCTTCCAGTTCTGGCGCGCCCGGCGCTTCTGAACGCGGCCTTCGAGGGGCATTCACCCTCTTCCGTTTGTCGACGCGGCTTGGCATGGTGGTGCCATGGACAAAGCCGCAACCGAGCCGCCGCAAGCGCCCTCTTCCGCCGCTGATCAAGCCAGAGCTGCCCGCCTCAAGGCGCTGCATGAGCAGGTGCAGCGCGCGGAGCAGGCGCTCGGCGCCAAGCGCTTCGGCGAGGCTGCGGGGATCTGCCAGGATGTGCTGGAGGGCGCCCCCGAATATCCCCCGGCGCTTGCCCTGCTCGGGGCGATCTTTGGCCATCGTGGCGATCTCGGTCGGGCCGTTTCCCACATTGAGCAGGCGCTGAGCCGCCAGCCGGGCGTTGCCGCCTGGCACAGCAATCTTTCTGGCCTCTATCGTTTACTCTATCGCTTCGATGACGCCGTCACTGCCGCCGCCGAGGCGGTGCGTCTGCAACCCAGTGTCGCGCGCTTTCGGGTCAATCTCGGCAAGGCGCTCATGGATCGCGGCGAGCGCGCCCGCGCCATTGAGGAATTTCTCGCCGCCATCGGGCTGGAGGCCAGCCATCCCGAGGCGCATCTCGCGATTGGGCAGATCCTGCTGGCGAGCGGGGAGATGAAGCCTGGCTGGGTGGAGTATGAATGGCGCAACCAGCTCGAGCAGGCGAAGGGCATGCTGCCGAAAATGGCCACACCGGCCTGGAACGGCATGCGCCTGCCGAAAGACCGCCTCCTCCTGATCGGCGATCAGGGCTATGGCGATACCCTCCAGTTCGTCCGCTACGCGCCCCTGGTCGCGGCACGCTGCGGCGAGGTGGTGCTCGGCTGTAGCCCCGATCTCGCGCCGCTTTTGCGCTCGGTGCGGGGGATTACCACCTGCCATTCGCGCTGGGACGAGATCCCGCCGCACCGCGCCCATTGCCTGCTGTCCAGCCTGCCGGGGATTTTTGGTACCGAGATCGCCACGATCCCAACCGAGATCCCCTATCTCAGCATCGATGCCGCGCTGATCCGTGATTGGGCCGAGCGTTTCGAGCAGGCGCTGCCACCCGCTAGCCTGCGGATCGGCGTTGCCTGGGCGGGGCGGCCGACGCATCCCAACGACCGCCGCCGCTCGATGCGGCTGGCCGATTTCGCTCCGCTCGCCGCGGTTCCCGGCGTCGCCTTCGTCTCGCTGCAACATAAATTCCCGACAGCCGACAACGCGGCGCGCGAGACCTTGCCCGGCATGCTCGATATTTCCGGGGAACTCCGCGATTTCGCCGCGACTGCGGCGGCGATCATCAATCTTGATCTGGTGGTTTGCGTCGATACCTCGGTCGGCCATCTCGCCGGCGCGCTCGGCAAGCCGGTCTGGCTGATGCTGGCGAGCCCGGCGGATTGGCGGTGGATGCTGGAGCGCGCCGACACACCTTGGTATCCCTCGATGCGGCTGTTCCGGCAGGGCCGACCGGGAGATTGGCAAGCGGTTACCAGCGCCGTCGCATCGAGCCTCGCGAGCCTGCCGCGCCGCCGCTAAAGGGCATGCAAAAAGCCCAGGGGCTTTGCCCCTGGGCTCCATCGAGAGGGCCTGTCAATAGCGATAAGCGTCGTGCTTGAACGGGCCGGATGCCGAAACGCCGATATACGCGGCTTGTTTCGGCGAGAGCCGGGTGAGCGCGGCGCCGACTTTCGCAAGATGAAGCGCGGCTACTTTCTCATCGAGATTCTTGGGCAGGGTATAGACCCGCCGCTCATAGCGTCCCGCCGGCGCGGTGAAGAGTTCGATCTGCGCCAGCACCTGATTGGTGAAGCTGGCACTCATCACGAAGCTCGGATGGCCGGTGGCGTTGCCAAGATTGACCAGCCTGCCCTCCGAGAGAAGGATGAGGCGCTTGCCGTCGGGGAACACCACCTCGTCCACCTGCGGCTTGACGTTTTCCCAGCGGTAGTTGCGCAGCGCCTCGATCTGGATCTCGGAATCGAAATGGCCGATATTGCAGACGATAGCGCGATGTTTCATTGCCCGCAGGTGATCGATGGTGATGACATCGATGTTGCCCGTGGCGGTGACGAAGATATCGCCCTTCGGCGCGGCATCCTCCATGGTGACGACCTCGTAGCCCTCCATCGCCGCTTGTAGAGCGCAGATCGGATCGATTTCGGTCACCAGGACGCGGCAGCCGGCATTGCGCAGGCTCGCCGCCGAGCCCTTGCCGACATCGCCGAACCCGGCGACGACGGCGATCTTGCCAGCCATCATCACATCGGTGCCACGACGAATGCCATCGACGAGGCTTTCGCGGCAGCCATAGAGATTGTCGAATTTCGATTTCGTTACGCTGTCATTGACATTGATCGCCGGCACCAGCAGAAGCCCGTCGCGCTCCATGTCGCGCAAACGATGCACGCCGGTCGTCGTCTCCTCGGAAAGCCCGCGCACATCGGCCATCATGGCGGGATATTTCTCGTGCATCAGCTTGGTGAGATCGCCGCCGTCATCGAGAATGAGATTGGGCGTCCAGCCGTCGGGGCCACGCACCGTCTGCTCGATGCACCACCAGAATTCCTCCTCGTTCATGCCCTTCCAGGCAAAAACCGGAACGCCCGCTGCCGCGACCCCGGCGGCGGCGTGATCCTGGGTCGAGAAGATGTTGCAGGACGACCAGCGCACGCTCGCGCCGAGCGCGATCAGCGTCTCGATCAGCACCGCGGTTTGGATGGTCATGTGCAGGCAGCCGGCAATGCGCGCGCCCTTGAGCGGTTTTTCCTGGCCGTATTCGGCACGCAACGCCATCAGGCCGGGCATCTCATCCTCGGCTATGGAAATTTCCTTGCGCCCCCAATCGGCGAGCGCGATGTCTTTGACCTTGTAGTCCGGCATTGAATTTTCCTCTTTTACGGCAGCCCGCCAGCGATCAGGTGTTCCAGCGATCAGGTATTCATGGCGTCGAAGAAATCCTGATTTGTTTTGCTGTATTTCAGCTTGTCCAGCAGGAATTCCATGGCATCGGTGGTGCCCATCGGGTTGAGGATGCGGCGTAGCACCCACATTTTCGACAGCATCCCTTTATCCACCAGGAGTTCTTCCTTGCGGGTGCCGGATTTGGTGATATCGATCGCCGGGAAGGTGCGCTTGTCGGAAAGCTTGCGATCGAGGATGATTTCGGAGTTACCGGTGCCCTTGAACTCCTCGAAGATCACCTCGTCCATGCGGCTGCCGGTGTCGATCAGGGCGGTGGCGATGATGGTGAGGCTGCCGCCTTCCTCGATGTTGCGCGCCGCGCCGAAAAAGCGCTTCGGACGTTGCAGCGCATTGGCATCGACGCCGCCCGTCAGCACCTTGCCCGATGATGGAACGACGGTGTTGTAGGCGCGCGCGAGGCGGGTGATGCTGTCCAGCAGGATCACCACGTCGCGCTTGTGCTCGACCAGGCGCTTGGCTTTCTCCAGCACCATTTCCGTAACTTGCACATGCCGCGTTGCCGGCTCGTCGAAGGTCGAGCTGACAACCTCGCCATGCACGCTGCGCGCCATGTCGGTAACTTCCTCGGGCCGCTCGTCGATCAGCAGCACGATGAGGAACACCTCGGGGTGATTGGCGGCGATGGCGGTGGCGATATTCTGCAGCATAACGGTCTTGCCGGTGCGCGGCGGCGCCACGATCAGCGCGCGCTGGCCGAGGCCGATCGGGGCGATGAGATCGATCACGCGGGGGGTGAAATCCTTGCCCGGCGCCTTCGCGACCGACTGGAAATTCTCGGTCTCCATCTTCAGCCGCTGAGTCGGGTAGAGCGGCGTGAGGTTGTCGAAATTGATGCGATGACGCACCGCTTCGGGCGGCTCGAAATTGATGGTGTTGACCTTGAGCAGGGAAAAATACCGCTCGCCGTCCTTGGGCGCGCGGATTTGACCTTCCACCGAATCGCCGGTGCGCAGCGCGAAGCGGCGCACCTGCGTCGGGCTCACATAGATGTCATCAGGGCCCGGGAGATAATTGGCCTGCGGGCTGCGCAGAAAGCCAAAACCGTCTGGCAGGATCTCAAGCGTGCCTTCGCCGCTGATCGCCTGATCGTTTTCGGCGAGCGTCTTGAGGATCGCGAACATCATATCCTGCTTGCGCAGCGAGGAGGCGTTCTCGATCTGGAGGGATTCGGCAAAACTCAGCAGATCAGCGGGTGATTTTGCCTTGAGTTCGGCGAGATGCATCGGTGAGGCCTCGAAAACCATCGCGGGGGAATGCGCAGATATGTTGTCTGCGGACCACAAGCCGGCACACGAAACCATGACGCCGGCGCGGTCGGGAAGATTGGGAAAAGAGACCAGCGGCGAGAACGCCACGCGGCCAGGACAAAAAGACCGTAGAGAAGCCCCCTTCTCCCGTCAAGCGCCAGATGGGACAAAATTTTTGCGCTTCAAGCCCCGCGCCGCCGGATGTCGAGGGGGAGCGGCGAGATTCTTGCCGACCTGGCGCGCGGTCTAGCCGCCGAGCGCGCCCGAGGCCCGCAGCGCCTCGGCATCGAGGCCCAATTCGGCGAGGATCGTGGCACTTTCCGCCGCGGGCGGCGTGGGTGGGCGGGGCGGGGCGGGGGGGGTGCGGCTGAAGCGCGGCGCCGGGGCGGGCTGGGTTACGCCATTGATTTCAATAAAACTACCGCGCGCGCGATTATGCGGATGCAGCGGCGCCTCGGCGAGCGAGAGCACGCCGAGCGCGCAGGCATCCGTCCCTTCCAGGATTTTCGCCCAGGTCTCGCGGCTCCGCGTGGCAATGATCGCGGTCAGCGCCGCGCGGAGCGCCGGCCACAGCGCCTGGTCATACTGGCCCTTCACGAATGCGTCATCGAGGCCGATCCTTCGGGCCAGCTCGGCGAAGAATTTCGGCTCAAGCGCGGCGATCGAGAGATATTTTCCATCCGCCGTCGCATAGGTGTCATAGAATGGCGCGCCGCCATCGAGCAGGTTGGCGGCGCGCCGGTCCTGCCACAGCCCGGCGGCGTGGAGCGCGTAGAATGGCGTCATCAACAGTGCCGCCCCCTCCGCCATCGCTGCGTCCACCACTTGGCCGCTTCCCGAGCGCGTGCGCTCCAGCAGGGCGGCGAGCACGCCAACCACCAGGAACATCGCGCCGCCGCCGTAATCGCCGACGAGATTGAGCGGCGGTACTGGCGGCGCTTCCGCCCGGCCGATGCCGTGCGCCACGCCGGCGAGTGCTATGTAATTGAGATCGTGCCCGGCAGCTTCGGCGAGCGGGCCGCTCTGGCCGAAACCGGTCATGCGGCCATAGACCAGGCGCGGGTTACGGGCGAGGCATATCTCCGGCCCGAAGCCAAGTCTTTCGGCGACGCCGGGGCGGAACCCCTCGATCAGCGCGTCGGCGGTCTCGACGAGGCGGAGCAGCACCGCGACCGCGGCCGCGCATTTGAGGTCCAGGGTGAGCGAGCGGCGACCGCGCCGCGTCGCGTCCCGCTCGGGCGCCAGCCTCGCGGTCTCGCCGGGACGGTCAATGCGGATGACCTCGGCGCCGAGATCGGCAAGCAGCATGGCGGCGAAGGGGCCGGGCCCGATGCCGGCGAGTTCCACGACCCGCAGACCGGCGAGCGGCCCCGCTGTCGCGGTTTCGGCCTTTTTCATTGGTTCCCCTACTTTTCCCGTTGTTTCTCACCAAGCTATCCGAGCGAAGTTTCGCGGGCCGCCCAGAGAGCGTCAATCCTGCCGCCCAACTGGCCTGCCGCCCAACTGGTTGCGAAATCCGCCGGCAATGGCACACTCGGCGCCAAAGCCAGGGAGAACGCCATGGACGAGCTGGAGTGCTGGGCTGCGCGGCATCCCGAAAAATCCGCCGTGATCTTTCCGCAGTCGGCGCGGGCGCGGGATTTCGCGACCCTCGATGGCAACGCCAACCGGCTGGCGCAAGGGCTCATCGGGCGTGGCCTGGAGCCGGGCGCGATGGTTGCAGTACTGCTCGAAAATCGCCCGGAGATTTTTGAAATCGCCTGGGCGGCGCGGCGCGGCGGGCTTTATTACGCGATGTTGAACAGCCATCTGCGCGCCCGCGAGATCGCCTATCTGCTCGCCGATTGCGGTGCCGCGCTGCTGTTCGTAAGCCGCGCGCTGCTCGCCTTGGTTCCGGCAGAATGGCGCGCGCGGTGGCCGATTGTCTGCCTCGCCTCGCCCTCGTCCGAGGCCGAGGCGGGTGATGCGGCGCCGCTTTATTCCTATGACTCCTATGACGCCTTGCTGGCCAGTAATCCGCGGCCGGCGCCTCTGCCCGAGCGCCCGGTGGGGCGCGAATTCCTCTATTCCTCCGGCACGTCGGGACGGCCCAAGGGGATACGTTTTCCGTTGCTCGCCGCCGCTCAGCGGGGTGTTACGCAGCCCGGCGAAAAGCTGCTCGATCAAACCCTTCGCTTCGGCGCCGACAGCGTCTATCTCTCGCCCGCCCCGCTCTATCACGCCGCCCCGCATGTCTATTCTCTGCATGCCATGTCACGCGGCAAGACCGTCATCGCGCTGGAAAAATTTGAGCCTGAGACGGCGCTTTCCGCGATCCAGCGCTATCGCGTCACGCATAGCCAATGGGTGCCAACCATGTTTGTCCGCATGCTGGCGCTCCCCGAAATCGTGCGCGCGCAGTATGATCTGAGTTCGCACACCCGCGCGATCCACGCCGCCGCCCCGTGCCCGATCCATGTCAAGGAGCGGATGATCGCCTGGTGGGGGCCGATCCTGGTCGAATACTATGCCGGCTCGGAGCGCATCGGCACCACGCTGATCGAGAGCGCCGCGTGGCTCGCGCATAAAGGCTCTGTTGGGCGTGCGATATACGGCACAATCCATATTCTCGATGAAGACGGCAATGATCTGCCACCGGGCGAGGTGGGGGGCATCTGGTTCGAGGGCACCGGCGGCTTCGCTTATCACAACGACCCGGAAAAGACCCGCGCAAGCTATAACGCGCGGGGCTTCGCCACCCTCGGCGATCTCGGTTTTCTCGACGCCGAGGGTTATCTTTATCTCAGCGATCGCCGCAGCGATCTCATCATCTCCGCCGGCGCCAATGTTTATCCCGCGGAAATCGAAAGCGTATTGCTGGAACATCCGCTGATCGCCGATGCCGCGGCGATCGGCGTGCCCGACGAGGATCAGGGCGAGGTGGTGCTCGCGGCGATCGAGCCGGTCGCGTCACCGGAGAGTATCGGCCTCACCCCAGGTGCGATCATCGCGTTTTGTCGCGAACACATGGCAAGCATCAAATGCCCGCGCCATGTGGTGTTCCTCGAACGCTTGCCGCGCACGCCCACGGGCAAGCTATTGCGGCGCGAGTTGAAGGAGCGTTTCCGTTCAGAAATGGCTCCAGCCGCCCGCGCCTAGCGCCAAAGCCTGGCCATCGGCATCGCGCACCTGGACGACGGGCGGGCCGGCGATGAATGTGCCGATGCGCGAAAACGCAACACCGCCCTCGCGGCCCGCCTGATGAAGAGCGCCTTCGCGCTCGGGCGGAACGGCAAGGACCAATTCATAGTCATCACCCCCGGTCAGGCAGGGGGTGAGAAAGGCCGGCCCCGCCGCGCGCGCCGCTTCCGAGCGTGGCACCGCTTCGGCTTCGATCGCCGCCGCAAGGCCGGCGGCGCGGCAGAGATGGCCGAGATCCTGGACCAGGCCGTCGGAAATATCTGCCCCGGCATGGGCGATGCCGGCGAGATCGAGGCCGAGCCGGGGCTCGGGCAGGAGATAGCGTCGGGCAAGGAAACCGGTCGGATCGGCAAGGGCGCCGCGCCGGACGGCAAGACCGAGGGCGGCATCGCCGATCGTGCCGCTGACGAAGACGCCATCACCCGGCTGCGCGCCGGATCGCAAGAGCGCCTGGCCGGGCGCGAGGGGTCCGAAAATGGTGAGCGAGAGAGCGATCGACCCCGGCGTGGATGTGGTGTCGCCGCCGAGCAGGCTGAGGCCGAATTGCGCCTGATCGACGGCCAGCCCGGCGGCGAAGGCAGCAAACCAGTCATCTGGCGTTGTCCTCGGCACCGCGAGCGTCAGCAGGTAGCCGTAGGGGGTCGCGGCCATCGCGGCAAGATCGGAGAGATTGACCCGCAGCAGCTTGCGCGCGACGAGATCGGGCGGATCTTCCGCGAAAAAATGCACGCCCTCAATCAGCGCATCGGCCGAGACGACGAATTGCCGATCCCCGCGCACCGGCAAAACCGCCGCGTCATCGGCAAGATCGAGTGCGCTCGCTCCGGCGAGCGGGCGGAAATGCCGCGCGATCAGGGCGAATTCACGTGCCGTCTCCGCCATGGCTGACCTCGTCTTTCGCCCGCGCAGCGAGGATACCGCGATGTGGTCAAGTTCCATCGTACCAGACGCAGTTGAATAAATTATTGAGACGATTCAGAAAAGTGCTTTTCTGTTGCCACGCAAAGGATCGCTCTGGTGCAGAATGCGTTCTCGAACGCCCTATCGAGGTGATAGCCAAACACATCCCGCTTTTCCGGACAAGGCGTGAAACGCTGGCGTTGCTGATCATGCGCTAAGGCACGATCCGCCGATGGCGGCTGGCGGCTGGCGGCTGGCGGCTGGCGGCGCATGTGGCGACGGGGGGGACGACCGGCTCGGTACGGCCGCGGTTTTATCGGCTGTTCCAGTATGTTGCGGGGGATGGCACGACGATGGCGCGGGTGCTCGCCGAGTCATGGGGCCTGCGCGGCAAGCCGTGGGTTCTCGCGATCGCGCGCACCACCTGGGAGTTTCGCAAGGCGACCATCAACACCCTGATGGTTTTGGCTGACTGGAACGGCGAGGCCGCGTAGCGTGATGGGTGCAAGACCCACAGCTCGGCGGCTACCCACAAGCTTCACAGCGCCACAGCAACCAGAAGGATTGATTCTGAATGCGATTCCGGGGATCATGACAACCAGCAACCGGGAACCGGTCTTAGCTTTTTCTCCCCCGGAACCTGTTCAGTTCAGAACCTGTCCGGTTCACCGGTACCGTCGCGCCCGCTCTCGCGTGTGCGTTGCCTGAACAGGCGAAAATGGAGTCCAACGCATGGCTGACTATGTGTCCGTCACGACGACACGCCAAAGCAAGTATCAATTCATGGTTGATTTCGGGCCAGAAATTGCGGCGCTGATCGCGGATGAGCCGGTGCCGATTGGCGCGGGCACCGGCCCCTCGCCGACGCATTTGCTGGCGGCCGCGGTCGCGAATTGCCTTTCCGCGAGCTTGGTTTTTGCCCTCGGTAAGTTCAAGGAAGACCCCGGACCCCTGGTTGCAACGGCGGTCTGCGCAGTCGAACGGAACGAGAAAAACCGTTTAAGGGTACAAAATATCGCGATCACCATCACCCTTGGCGCGGCGGTGGAGTCACTGCCTCACCTCGAGAGAGCCTTGGTACAATTCGAGGATTTCTGCACGGTTTCGCAAAGCGTGCGGAACGGGATCCCGTTCACGGTATCGGTCAAGGGCGCCGATGGCCGCGTGCTCAAATAGCGGCGTCTGTGCCGGGGCGATCATCGCGGCGAGGGAGGCGCTGTTTCATTCGCCCTGCAGCCGTCGCGAAAATGGCCGACAGAGCCGCGCGGTTCGGCGCCACAAGCCGCGCAGGATCAGCCGCGTGGAAAAACCCCGCGGCTCATCGCGCCATAAGCCGAAACCTGTTTGCCCGGGCGGGTAGGTTCCTGAAATGAATGGATTGCAGCGCCGCAAGCCCCGAGCGCCGCGCGCCCGCCCGACAGGATTACCATTGCAAACGCGGCCTCGATTGAAACCAAGCATTGTAGCCTCTCTTCGGTTGATAGTGGCGTTTGTCCCCGACGATATTTTATCGCCGGGGACAAGAGCATAAACGAGCGAGAAGATCCTCTCCCTCAACTCGCGGCGATCTGCCGCGCTGCCTGCTCGATGATATTTTGCACGCGCTGACTTTCGCCTTCGCTCCAGGAGCCAGGATGCAGCACCAACGCCTGGCGCAGCGTCTGCATTGCCTGCTGAACGTTTTCCGGCGTCATCTGCCCTGAAAGCGCGCGGCCAGCCAGTTCCATCCGGGTCATCACGCCCTCCACGCTGGCGCTATTGGCCTGCAAAAACGCCATCCCCGCCTGCGTCAGTTCAAAGCGACGTTTACCATCGCCCGCCGGGTCGAGTGCTTTGGGCTGGATCAGCCCCTGCTCCTCGAGCAGGGTCAATGTCGGATAGACCGCGCCGGGGCTCGGCGTATAGCTGCCCGCGAAGCGCTCCTCGATGGTCCGGATCAGCTCGTAGCCGTGGCGTGGCTGTTCGGCGAGAAGTGCCAGAAGCGCGATCCTGAGATCGCCGTGAGCAAAAACGCGATCGCCGCGGCCGCGCCGCCCGCCCATGCCCATGCCCATACCGCGCCGCCGCCCCATCCCGGAGCCATTGCAGCCACAGCCTTGGTTGGATGCAAACATCGGAAAACCTCCTCACAAAAAGATATAACTAACTTAAGATAGTCTTTTTGTCTTTTCAAGGGCAGGACGACCCAGGGCAAAAAAACACTCGCGATCACGCGCGGTAGTGCCGTAAATAGCGCCACTCGAAGGCGCGCTTGGCGAGATGCCAGAGGGGATTGGGCAGAACGAGCGAGCGTTCCGGCGTGCGGTAAACCATGACGCCGCTGTTCAGGGTATCGACGATGCAGACCAGTTCGGCCTTGAACGTCGCGCCGCCAGGCGTGCCGGCGAGAAAGGCGATGGCGTTTTCTACCGCGGTCGCCGCCTGCAGATCGGCCGTGTGTCCCTGCTTGGGGAGCCAATCGGGCGCCCCGGCATAGGAGCCGGCATCGCCGGCCACGAATACGCCCGGAAAGCCGGGCACCTGGCAGGTGAGATCCGATTGGAAGAAGCCTCCAGGCGACAGCGGCAAACCACTCGCGCCCGCCCACTCGGACCCGGTCATGCCAGGGACAAAGGCGATCAGATCGGCGGCAATCTCGCCCCCCTCGGTCTTGATGGCGCCGGCGTCGAAGCCCGTGATCCGATGCCCGAGATGGGTGCGGATATGGCGCTTTTCCATTTCCAGGAGCAGCCGTGCCACGGCTTTCGACCCCAGCCGGTTGCCAGGCTCGCGCATGGGGTTGAAAAAAACCAGGTCGAAACGCGCGCGCCGGCCCGTGCGCCGCAGATAGCTCTCAATGCCGAATAACAGCTCGAATACCGGCCCGCCGCGCACCGCCGGCGGCTCCTTGGGGTTGCTGGCAAAACCGAAGGCGAGCGTGCCGCCGGCGAGACCATTGAGGCGATCGCGGATCGCTTCCGCCGCTTCCAGCCCGTCGCAAATCGCCCAACTGTGCTCGATGCCGGGGAGCGCTCGCAACCCGCGTCCCCCGCTGGCGATGATCAGCGCCTCGTTCGCCACCTCCCCGGCTGTGGTGACGACGATGCGCCCGCCGTCCTTGAGCCCGAGCGCTCGGGCCTGGTGGAAATGCACCCGCGTGCGTTGCAAAAACGGGCCCAAGGGAAGCAGGATATCTTTTGCCGTGCGCAATCTGGTCGGAATCCAGATCAGGCTCGGATAATAGAGAAAGGTGGCCTCCGGCGCGATCAGCGTGATGTCGGCTTGCGGCATGTTGCGGCGGAGCAGGCGAATGGCGGTCAGGCCCGCGAAACCGGCGCCGATGATGGTGATTTTCGCCATTTTTTATTTCTCCTACACAACGTTGATCTAACGCAATGCCCGGTCCGGCGGATGAGGCATGATGATCCGCCATGGCGGGGGAGGTGCGTATCGTCCGGTGCCGTCTGGCTTTTCAAACCGAGACATCACCTACCACCTTCCTTGACAGACGGAATACGCTACTCTTAAGATATAACGAAACACTGCGCGAGTCCATCCGCCGCCGGCTGCCTTGGCGCTGATCGTCTCGCCTGAAGCACGAGGGGCGGGATGCGTTTGATTGAGGGAGCCCTGCGATGATCGATGCAACCGTGGTCGAACTCTCGCGCATGCAATTTGCGCTGACCGCGCTCTATCATTTCCTGTTCGTGCCGCTCACGCTCGGCATGACCGTGATGCTGGCGGCGATGGAGACCGTCTATTTCATCACCGGCAAGCCGATCTACAAGGAAATGACCCAATTCTGGGGCAAGTTGTTCGGCATCAATTTCGCCATCGGGGTCGCCACCGGCCTCACCATGGAATTCGAGTTCGGCACCAACTGGTCGATGTACTCGCATTTCGTCGGCGATGTGTTCGGCACGCCGCTCGCCATCGAGGGCTTGATGGCGTTCTTCCTGGAATCGACCTTTGTCGGGTTGATGTTCTTTGGCTGGGACCGGCTGAGCCGGCCGGCGCATCTCGCGGTGACCTATCTCGTGGCGCTCGGCTCGAATCTCTCGGCGCTTTGGATCCTGATTGCCAACGGTTTCATGCAGGATCCCGTCGGCGCGCTTTTCGACCCCGACACCATGCGCATGGAATTCACCAGCTTCTCCGATCTGGTTTTCAGCGAGGACGCCCAGGCCAAATTCGTGCATACCTCGATCGCGGGTTTTGTCTGCGCGGCGATGTTCATGATGGGTATCAGCGCCTATTATCTCCTGACCCGCCGGCACCGGGAATTCGCGGCGCGCTCGTTTCGTATGGCGGCTTTGGTGGGCGTCATCGCCTCACTCGCGGTGATCACGCTCGGCGATGCGCTGGGCCGCGCCGATTATCTGCTCCAGGCGCCCAAGATCGCCGCCATGGAAGGCATCTGGGATACCACCAAGCCGCCCTATGAGCCCTGGAAACTCATTGCCCTGCCCAATGACGCGGCGCAGCGCGATCTGTTTTCCTTCGGCCTGCCCTATGTCTTGACCCCGCTCGTCACCCATACCTTCGATAAGCCGATACCGGGCATTCTGGAGCTCGAGAGTGACGCCAAACCGCGGATCGTCCGGGGCATCCAGGCGGTCCTCGCACTGCATGCCTATGCGACGACGAGAGATCCCGTGGCGCTCGCGGTGTTTCGCCAAAATGAAAGCGATATGGGTTATGGCCTTTTGGCGCAGCGCTTCGCGCCCGATCAGGATCTGGCAAAAATCACCGCGGCGGAACTGCCCACGATCCTCGATCTGACCGCGCGCGAAACTATTCCCAACGTCTTCGTCGAATTCTGGTCTTTCCGCATCATGGTGGCGCTCGGTTTCGCGTTTCTCGCGGTCTTTGCCTTTGGTGCCTATTACAGTCTGAGAAACCGACTAGAACGCCATCCTTTCCTCCTGAAGCTGACCATGTGGTCGATACCGCTGCCCATCCTGGCCACCGAGTTCGGCTGGATCACCGCCGAGAATGGCCGACAGCCATGGACGGTGTTCGGCTGGCTGCCGACCTTTCAATCGGCCTCCAGCCACGCGCTCGGCTATATGCTGTTCTCGCTGATCGGCTTCGCGCTGCTCTATAGCAGCTTCATCGCGGCCGAACTTTATCTGATGTTCAAATTTGCCCGCCTAGGGCCCGAGGGCCGCGCGGCGCACGCCCCGCCTCAGCCCGGGCCCACGCTTGCCGGGGCGCCCGGCTATGCCGACAAACCCTGGCAATAGCGTTCCAAGGACGAGGATAGAACCGTGGAAACCTATGTTATCTTGAAGTTGATCTGGACCCTTCTGCTCGGGGTGCTGCTCGTCGGGCTCGCGGTCATGGTTGGGATGGATATGGGGGTTGGCACGCTGCTTCGTTTCGTCGGGCGGAGCGATGCCGAGCGGCGAGCAACGCTCAATGCCATTGGCCCGCACTGGGACGGCAATCAGGTTTGGTTCATCCTCGGAGGGGGCGCAATTTTTGCCGCTTTTCCGACGCTCTATGCGACTTCTTTTTCCACCTTCTACGTGGTGATGATCCTCCTGCTGTTCAGCATGATTTTGCGGCCCGTGGCATTCGAATATCGCTCCAAGGTCGATGCGCGACGCTGGCGGGGGGCTTGGGATTGGGCCTTCCTGATCTCGGGCGCGGTGCCGATGATCGTCTTTGGCGCCGCGATCGGCAATATTCTTGAAGGGGTGGCGTTTCATTTCTCCTGGGACGGACAATATTACCAGGATCAGTCTTTTATATGGTATCTCCTCAATCCATTTGCCTTGCTCTGTGGTGTGATGTCGCTCGCGCTCGCGGTCTATCAGGGGGGGGCGATGTTAATGATGCGCACCGAGGCGCCGATCGCCGGGCGCGCCCGTGCCTTCGCCATCGCGGCTGGCTGGCTCGCCGCGCTGCTATTTGCCGCTGGCGGGTTTTGGGTTGCGCGCCTGCCGGGTTTCGTGCTCACCCAGCCGGTTGATCCAGGAATGCCCGCGACCCCGCTCGTTGGCTCCGGCGTCGCCATGGCAGTTGGCGCCTGGCTCAGTAATTTTTATATCGCGCCGCTCCTCTGGATCGCGCCGGGGCTCGGGTTCTTCGGTATGATCGTGGGCCCGCTCGCACTTGCCGCGCGCCGGCCGGCCTGGGGCTGGTGGCTCGGCGCCCTGGCCTGGGTTGGCACGATTTTCACCGTCGGCTTCGCGATGTTTCCCTTTCTCATGCCCTCGACGACGGCGCCCGCCCAGAGTCTTACGGTGTGGAATGCTTCTGGCAGCGCCTATAATCTTTCCTGGATGCTGGCTTTTACCCTGGTTTTTGCCCCAGCCGTGGTGATTTATACTGGATGGGCGTTTCGCGTCATGCGCGGCAAGGTGAAAACGAACGCCATCGCGGAGAATGAGCATTCCTACTAGAAAGCAGCCCAGATCATGAAAACACTGATCAAATTCCTCGGCCTCGCGGGGGTGCTATTTTTGGCGCTGCTGCTCGCGGTCGTCGCGGGCGATTATGGCCCGTGGTATTTCGCCTGGCTGGTCGGGACGACGATGATCATTCTCATCGCCGCCGCCGGCGCTGTCCTGATGGAAACCCAGACCAGCGCGGGCCGTCGGGACGAAGAATTCTAACGGCGAAGCGCAGGAGAACACGGTATGCTCGGTGGACTCGAAGGCATTATTTTTTTCGTTCCCTTGATCTATCTCGGGCTTTACATCCTCGCCTATATTTTCACGCGCCGGCATTTCCCCTGAGCGTTCACAAAAGAATGCTCTTGAGCGCGGCGCGCTTGAGCTTTCCCTTCTTGCCGCTCCTTGATCGACCAAGCCACGATGGCTGAGAGCGCCGAGCGATCTCTCCTGGCCATCGCTTGGACGGCGCGCGCGGCTCTTATCGGTGCGATCGGCTTTGGCCTGGCGGCCGGGTTTCTGGTCATCGTCCAAGCGACCCTGCTCGCCCGGATCATCGATCGCGCGATATTCCATGCAGCCGATCTTCCCGCTCTCGCGCCCGCGATCGCGGCGCTGGTCGGGTTGTTCGTCTTGCGCGCGGCGCTGTCCTGGGCTGGCGAGGTCGTGGGTTTTGAAGCGGCAGCGCACGTCAAATCGACGCTCCGCCAGCGCCTCGCGGTCCATCTTCTAGCGCTCGGGCCGGTTCATGCCGTACAAGAGCAAAGCGGCGATCTCGCCACCACGCTGCTCGACGGGGTTGAAGCGCTGGAGCCCTATATCGCGCGCTATCTGCCGCAGATGGCGCTTCTGGCGATGGTGCCGCTGGCGATTTTTGCCGCCGTGGTGCCGATTGATTGGCCGAGCGGGCTTGTGCTTCTTGGCAGCGGCCCGCTCATTCCCTTCTTCATGGTTCTGGTCGGCGCGCGCGCGGGGGCGATCAACCAGCGGCAATGGCGGCAATTGCTCATGATGGGCGGGCATTTCCTTGATGCCGTGCAGGGCCTCACAACACTCAAATTATTCGGCGCCGCGCGCGCCGAGATCGATCTGGTCGGGCGCATAGCCGATGCCTATCGGCGGACCACGATGGAGGGTCTGCGGATCGCGTTTCTTACTTCGGCTGTGCTGGAATTTTTCGCGAGCCTCGCGATCGCGCTCGTTGCCGTGCTGCTCGGGGCGCGGCTGCTGCATGGCGGCATCGATTTCTACCCGGCGCTTTTGGTGTTGCTCTTGGTGCCGGAGTTTTTCCTGCCGCTACGTGGCTTTGCCGCGCATTATCACGCGCGAATGAGCGCGCTCGCCGCGGCACAGCGCATTTTCGCGCTGCTCGATCTGCCGCTGCCTCTTACCGCCGGCTCGCGTCCGCCGCCCGCGCCGCCGCTCGCGCTCTCCTGCCAGGGCCTCGTGCTGGCCTACGGGATGGGCGCGCCGGTGCTGCGCGGTCTCACCTGCGACATTCCAGCCGGACGCGTGACCGCGCTGGTGGGGCCGAGCGGCGCCGGCAAAAGCAGCTTTGCCGCGGCATTACTCGGTTTTCTCGTGCCACATGCTGGAGAGTTACGGGTCAACGGCATCCCGCTTGCCGAAATCGATCGCACGGCGTGGTGGCAAAGCCTCGCCTATGTGCCGCAAAGGCCGCGTCTCTTCGCCGGGAGTATCGCTGCCAATCTGCGGCTCGCGCGGCCAGCGGCAACGATGGCGGCGCTGCGCCGGGCGGCGGCGGCGGCCGGCGCGCTTGACTTTATCGAATCCCTGCCGCGCGGCTTCGAGAGCGAACTCGGGGATGGCGGCGCCGGTCTCTCCGGCGGGCAGATCCAGCGCTTGGCGCTGGCGCGCGCTTTTCTCAAGGACGCGCCGCTGCTGATCCTCGATGAGGCCAGCGCCCATCTCGATCTCGAAACAGAAGCGGAGCTGGCCGCGGCGATCGCCGCGCTGGCGGTCGGGCGAACAGCGGTCGTGATCGCCCATCGCCTTGCCACGGTGGAGCGTGCCGATCAGATCCTGGTCATCGATCGTGGGCGCCTCGTCGAAGCCGGCACCCACGCGGCACTTCTGGCGAAAGGCGGGGTCTATGCCGGGATGCTGGCGGCGCGGCGGGACATGGCATGCGCGACCTGATCCGCCTGCTCCGGCTCTATACGCCCTACTGGCGCTGGATGAGCGCCGGGATCGCGCTCGGGTTGGTTACGGTTCTCGCCAATTTCGGCTTGCTTGCGCTGGCTGGCTGGTTTCTCACCGCCGCCGCGGCGGCGGGGCTTGGCGGTATCGCCGCGCAGAACGCTTTTAATTTCTTCACCCCGGCGGCTTTCGTGCGCCTCTTTGCGACCCTTCGGGTACTCGGACGCTACGCCGCGCGGATCGTCGATCACGAGGCGACGTTTCGCCAGATCGCGGGACTGCGGGTTTTCCTGTTCGCGCGTCTGGTGCCGCTGGCGCCGCTCGGCCTCGGCGGCGATCGCGGTGGTGACGTGTTATCCCGATTGGTCACCGACATCGACCGGCTGAGCGATTTTTATCCCCGCCTGCTCGCTCCGGCACTGGTCGCGGCGATTGCCGCTATCGTGATGGCCCTGGTGATCGCCACCGTGGCGCCGATCGCCGGCCTCGGGCTCTTCGCCGCCTTGCTCGCGGCCGGCATCGCCGTGCCGCTCCTCGGCCTTCGCGCCGGGGCGGCGCCGGGCAAGGCGATTGTCACGCAGGAGGCGGCTTTGCGCGCCGAGATCGTCGATATGGTGCAGGGCATGGCGGATCTCCTGACCCATGGCGCCGGGCCGCCGACGACAACCCGCATCGCCGCCGCCGATGCCGCCCTGATCGGACAGCAACGGCGGATGCGCTCGATTACCGCCTTGAGCGCGGCCCTCTCCGGGTTCCTCGCCAACGCGGCATTGGCGATGATGCTGATGATCGCCGTGCCACTGCTTCGCCTGGGCCGGATGTCGGGGGCGGATATGGCATTTCTGGTATTCGGCACATGGGCGGCGTTTGAGGCCGTGGCGCCGCTCGGTCCGGCGTTTCACCTGCTGGGTCAGATCCGAGCTTCGGCGCGGCGGGTTTTCGAAACCGCCGATCGTGCGCCCCCGGTCATCGAGCCGGCGGTAAGTCCGCATCGGCCACGCCGGCTCGATCTCGCGTTGCACGACCTGCGACTCCGCTACACGCCGACCGGGCCCTGGGTGCTGGATGGCCTCAACCTCACGATCCGCGAGGGCGAACGCCTGGTGCTGATCGGTCGCAGCGGATCGGGAAAGACCACGCTCACCCATCTCTTGTTGCGTTTTGTGGAATACCAGGAAGGGTCTGCCCGCCTCGGTGGGATTGAACTCCGCTCGATCCGCGGCGACGATGTCCGAAGCCTGTTCACCGTTATTTCGCAGCGGACGTTTCTGTTTCATGGTACACTCAAAGACAATTTGCTGCTGGCACGACCAGACGCCACGGAAGCGGCGTTGTGGCGAGCCCTCGAGGTTGCGCAACTGGCGGCCTTTGTCCGCGCGCAGCCGGAAGGGCTCGAAACTCTTGTCGGCGAAGGCGGCGCTCGTCTCTCGGGCGGCGAAGCGCGCCGGGTGGCGCTGGCGCGCGCGGTGCTGCGCGACACCCCCTGGCTCATTCTGGATGAGCCGATGGAGGGGCTCGACCCATTGACCGAGGCATTGGTACAAACCGCCCTCGATGCGGTGACCCGGGGACGGACGGTGCTGACGATCACCCATCGGCTGACGGCTATTCAGGACCATGATCAAATCGCGGTCATCGCGGCGGGGCGCATCATCGAAAGCGGAGATTTCGGCGTGGTACGGCGTCAAGGCATCCATGTGCCGCGTCTGCTGGCACTCCAATCCGGACTGACACGGCTCTGAAATAACCCGTGATGGTGGGGTCCGTCGGGGCATTGGGTCGCGCCCATCCGGTTATTTCGGCTTCACGGATCAGCGACTTTTCAGGAGCTTCGCTCGTCGTCAATCAACGAGCTATACCCCGTTCACGCCATAATCCGAAAATCCTTGGGCGAGATAACGCGGAAATTGTCCGGCACTCTTGCCTGGGAATCGAGAGAAAAACCCAATTTTTCCAGAGGAAATTCTTCAATTTCGATTGATTTTGAGGCTTTTGAGGCATATAAATTATTAAAAATAGTCGACAATTTAAAAATAAAGCACTATTCATTCTTTTATAAACATCTTCAGACGGAAAATTGGAGCGGGTGAAGGGAATCGAACCCTCGT